>NZ_JAKUHJ010000003.1:0-176472 GCF_023630635.1 Synechococcus sp. MU1651 | reverse complement strand
GCTCGGGGGCCGCTTCGGCGACAGAGGCCGCGGCCTGTTGTTGAGCCTTCAGGCGGGCATAGGCCTCACGGGCCCAGACCAGGGCTTCGTCTTCTTCCTCAGTGGCTGCAGGAGCTGGAGTCGGCTCCGGCGCTGCTGAAACGGGAGCATCCGTCCCAGGAGCCGTCGGTTCCGGCGTCGGCGCGGGAGTGGGCGTCGGCTCCGGCGTTGGTGACTCCTCAGCCTGTCGTTCGAACCAGTTGAACACCATCAGGCCGATGCTTTCGATTGAGCGTCATGGAAGCGACGCAACACACCATTGATCATCCGGCGACCCTGCTCATCGCTGTAACGGTTGGCCAGCTCAACCGCCTCGTTGAACGCCACCGGAGCCGGAGTACGCAGGCTTTCCAGGTCAACGACAGCCAACCGGAGGATGTCCCGATCGATCCGCGGAAGCCGGGTCAGTCTCCAGCCCTCCATCACCTGATCCAACCGTTTATCGATGCCTTCGCGCTGGGAGAGCACCTTCTGAACCCGCTCCATGGCGCCGCGGCGAATCTGCTCCTGGTCGCCAAGCAGCAACAGCCGAGGCAACTCAAGACTTGCTGACAAACCATTCAGCACCTGTTCAGCTGAACTCAAAGAGGCGCGCAGATGGGTGAGGACGGTGTCATGGGTTCCTGGTTCGCCCTGCTGTAGCTCGCTGTCCAGAAGGGACTGCTGCGCCTGATCGAGCTCTGCAGCACTGGCATCAAGCGACTCACGCCAGTGCTGGGTGAGGGTCTCGAGGGCCTGGTCCAGGATCGAATCAAGGGCGAGGTCAGCGACTGAGGCTGACTTCTGTTCCGGCACCTGACCAAGCACCAGCAAGGCCAGCTCGCGTGTAAGGGATCGTGTGGCCATGACTCAGCTGGAAGGAGATGCAGAAGCCCGTAACTGGGCCATGAGGCTGGAGAAACTCCGATTCACAGGAGCTTCACGATCATCGGGGTTGACAATGCCGGCCGAAATGATCGTTCGGAAGGCTTCTTCAACGCTGATCTCAAGCTCTCGGACGGATCCAGCTGGAACAAGGGTGTACCAACCGGTGGTGGGATTCGGAGCGGTGGGAATGAAGACACTCAACAGGGGCTCCTTCAGATCGGATTGAAGGGAAGGCCCCACCTCCCCGGTAACAAAACCAACGCTGAACAATCCCTCCCGTGGGTACTCAACGAGAACAACACGACGGAAGCGTGAGGAGTTGTCGCGGAAAAAGGTCTCAAGCAGCTGCTTCAGCGTCTTGTAAACCGATCCAGCCAGGGGAATCCGGCTCAAGGTGCCTTCACCGAACTCCAACAGCCAGCGACCCACTATGTTTCGGGCCATCAGGCCGATCAGAAGGATGCCCATCAGAGGCACCGTGAGACCGAGAGCCAGATTGATCAGATCCTGAAGCAGTGGATTCAGGGTGATGAACGGATTGAACTGCTTCGGTATCGAGGTCAGGAACGCCAGAACAAAGCGACTGACGATCGTTGACAGCCAAATCGTTGTTGCCAGCGGGATGACCACCAGCAACCCTGCAATCAGGTCGTTTTTCAGATCCTGCCGAAGCCTTGCGGACAGCGGCAGATCAGGTCTGGGATTGGACTGGACCAAGGAGCTACTGCGCCCAGCTTTGAGTGAAGTCTCACCAACCTAACCAGCGGTCAGAGCACTGCCGTGAACGCAAGGAGCGCAAAGGCAATCGCAAGAACCACAGCCGTGATGGTTCCACCGATGAACCGCTGCTGGGATTCACGGGCCTGGCCAGCCTCAACGGCCTTGAGCTGGGCCTCCATCTGGGCGATCTGATCGTCCACCATCTTTTGTGCCGCCCGCAGCTTGTCCTCCTCGGTGGCATCGGCAGCGAGTTGACCGGCCTGGGCCAGCTGCTCACCTAGGGAGGTGACCTGCGCGGCATCGGCCCGGAAGGCTCGAGCATCCTTCAACGCTTCGCGGCCCTGTTCCAGATTGCGCTGACGGGCCACGTCACCCGCACCCCCATCCAGGGACATGGGCACGGCAATCACCATGCCGAGGGCCAACAGCGCTGAAAGGACGGCGATCAGCAGACGCAAAGGAGTGCGCTGCTGATGGGGGTGATCCAGCCGTGATCCGATCAGGCAGATCAACAAGCCGGCAAATCCCAGAGGAGCAAGCGCAACCAGCGGTCCGGTGACCTGCGGGCGTGGAGCATCCGCACTCCAGTCGACACCGACAAGAACAGCCAGCATCTGCAGGACGAGGATCACCACGAGGGTCAAACCAAGCCAGCGCAGCAAGGGAGCAAGCCGTCCTGTCTCAGTGCCGGTCACAGAGAAGATGCTGATAAGCGCCCAACCTTAAGGTCGATGCAAGGGCATGTCAGCGATCAACAAACTCGTTTAAGCGAGGCTCTGAAGCGCCGCGCCGCTGAAGAAGGGTTCAATCCCGTTGGCATTGCCAGAATCCCGGGAAGTCCACGGCTGCAGCTGCGCACCAAGGCTCTGCAGCGCTGGTTGGACCATGGTCATCAAGCTGACATGGCCTGGATGGCCGCCCCCCGTCGGCGAGACCCCAGGCTTCTGTTGGACGGAGCCAAGAGCGTTCTCGCCGTTGGCCTCAACTATTACGTCGACGCTGAACCCTCCCCTGGCTCCCTCAAAGTCGCCCGCTACGGCTGGGGACGGGATTATCACCGGGTTGTGGACCAACGGCTGCGACGGATCGGTCGCTGGCTTTCGAAACAACGGCCCGACTGCGGTTGGCGCGCCTGTGTTGACGCCACACCGCTGCTGGACAAGGCCTGGGCTGAGGAAGCCGGCTTGGGCTGGATCGGCAAGCACAGCAACCTGATTCACCCCGAACGGGGCTCGTGGATGGTGATCGGCCATCTGCTGACAACGGAGCCCTTGAACGCCGACCCACCAGCCCGCAGCCTGTGTGGACGCTGCAGCGCCTGCATCGATGCCTGCCCCACGCATGCGATCCGCGAACCCTTTGTGGTGGATGCAAGGCGATGCCTGGCCTTTCACACAATCGAAAACCGTGAAGACGACCTACCGGAAAACATTCGCGCCGCCCTTGGACCGTGGGTGGCGGGCTGTGACATCTGCCAGGACGTCTGCCCCTGGAACCACCGAAGCTTGCCCCAAAGCAGTGATCCCGAGGTGCAGCCACGACCATGGCTGCTGAATCTGCAGAAGGACCAGATCCAAAGCTGGGATGACAGCGTCTGGGACCAAAACCTGCGGGGATCGGCATTGCGACGGATCAAACCCTGGATGTGGCGTCGCAACGCCGCTGCGGCACAACCGGATCCCACACCTACGCTTTGACGACTCCACCCTCGCTCCAGTGCTGCGTCGAATTGGCTTGCGTCGAACGCTGGCGGCTGCACTGGTCGTGCTGGGGGGTTGGTTCGGCGCCCCAGCAGCCAACGCCCTGATCCCCTACGTCTATCTGCCCACCGAAGCGGAACTCAAGGGCTCATCAATCGGCATCGGTCGGACTGCTGCACAGCTGCTTCAGCTGGGGCAAGCCAAGGACGCAGCACGACTGGCGGCTCTGGCGGTGCGGCTCAACCCCAATGACGAACGGTTCTGGTCGATCCTTGCGGAGGCTCAACTGCGCAACAACGACCTCAAGGACGCAAGCCGATCTCTGGCCCGGGCCAAGCAGCTGAATCCTGAAAAAGCCGGCCTGTGGTTCGCCGAAGCAGCGATCGCCCTGCGGGCGGAGCGACCGGACGATGCCGTTCCCTTGATTACCCGCGGACTCCAACTGGATCCGAACAACGCTTCGGCCTATTTCGACCTCGGCAACGCCAGGATCATGCAGGGCGAACTCCCTCTGGCCCTGAAGTCGTTCGAACAAGCCACGGCCCTGAAGCCGGAGTTCTGGGAAGCCCTGAACAACCAGGCCCTGGTGCTTTTTGAGATGGGCCAGCGGCAGGAAGCCGTGCGGCGTTGGCGCCGGGTGTTGAAGCTGGAGACCAACGCAGAACCGATGCTGGCCCTGGCCGCAGCGCTGCATCAACAGGGTGAGCAGACCGAGGCGATCCAGCTGGCATCCACAGCATTGGCCAAGAACCCCAACTACGTTCTGCCCCTGCATCAAGCCGAACAGCTTTGGGGTGTGCGCATCCGTGAGGCGACGGCAGAATTGCTGAGCGAGCCCCAGCTCACCAACAGCGTGGAACGAGCCCAAGCCAACGCAACGTGGAAGAAAAGCCAGTGATCATCTGTAGGCTGAGCGCCTTCCGGTCGGAGAGCGACAGACCGAATGGCTGAGGAGCGCGTTGAACCGATCGCCCTGCATCAGGAGATGCAGCGCTCCTACCTCGAATACGCGATGAGCGTGATCGTGGGTCGGGCGTTGCCCGATGCCCGCGATGGTCTCAAACCCGTCCAGCGGCGCATTCTGTATGCGATGCAGGAACTGGGGCTCACCCCAGACCGTCCCTATCGGAAATGCGCGAGGGTTGTCGGTGACGTCCTCGGCAAATACCACCCCCACGGTGATCAGGCCGTTTACGACGCCTTGGTGCGGCTTGTTCAGAGCTTCTCCAGCCGTCATCCACTGCTCGACGGCCATGGCAATTTCGGCTCGGTGGATGACGACCCACCGGCGGCCATGCGGTACACCGAAACCCGCCTGGCGCCGATCTCTCACCAGGCGATGCTGGAGGAGATCGGTGAAGACACGGTTGATTTCGCACCGAACTTCGATGGGTCCCAACAGGAACCCACCGTTCTTCCAGCCCAGCTTCCCTTCCTGCTGCTGAACGGCTGCTCCGGCATCGCCGTTGGCATGGCCACCAGCATTCCCCCGCACAACCTGGGAGAGGTGGTGGATGGCCTGATCGCCCTGATCCGCAAACCGGAACTGAGTGACGAAAAACTGCTGGAGCTGATCCCAGGGCCCGACTTCCCCACAGGCGGTGAAGTGCTGATCAGCTCAGGCCTGCGGGACACCTACCTGCATGGACGCGGCAGCATCCCGATGCGCGGCGTGGCCCACACCGAAGAGGTGCAACCGGGCAAAGGGCGCCACAAACGCAATGCCGTGGTCGTCACCGAACTGCCGTACCAGCTCAGCAAAGCCGGCTGGATTGAAAAACTGGCGGAGTCCGTCAACGACGGAAAAATCGGCGGAATTGCAGACATCCGCGATGAAAGCGATCGCGAAGGCATGCGTGTGGTGGTGGAGCTGCGTCGCGATGCAGATCCCGAGAAGGTGCTGAAGGATCTGCAACGGCGAACGGCACTGCAGAGCAACTTCGGAGCCATCCTTCTCGCCTTGGTGGATGGACAACCCCAGCAACTATCGCTGCGCCAACTGCTGCAGACCTTCCTCGATTTCAGGGAACTGACCCTGATCCGGCGCACCAGCCATGCCCTGCGCAAGACCGAAGACCGGCTTGAGGTGGTGGAAGGACTGATTACAGCCCTGAGCAACCTTCAAGCTGTGATCGCCATGATTCAGGAGGCGAATGACGCCGCCTCAGCCCGCGCCAGCCTGATGGTGCGCCTCGACCTCAGCGAACGGCAGGCGGATGCGGTGTTGGCCATGCCCCTGAGGCGCCTGACCGGACTCGAGCAGGAAAGCCTGCGCCAGGAGCTGGATGAGCTTCGAGCGGAACGTCAACGCCTGAAGTTGCTCCTGGACAACCGGGATCAGCTGCTGGACGCGATGGTGACAGAGCTCAAGGCGTTGAAAAAACGCTTCAGCACCCCGCGGCGAACCCGCCTGGTGGAGGGCGGTGATGCCCTGATGGCCGAACGGGCAGCCAGCCAACGGCCGAACACGGAACTGCTGCGTCAGCAGGCCCTGGCTGCACTGCCCGGAGATGGACGGGTGCTGATCCAGGCCGATGGCCAAGTGAAGATCGTCACCCCCCAGGTGCTGGGCCGACTGCACCTCAATGATCCATGCCCCATTGGTGATGCACCATCTCCGGCACGGGTGATCCTGCCGATCGAGCCACCACCACGACTGTTGGCAGTGAGTGCGGGGGGACGCATCGCCCAGGTGCGCTGGGAATTTGCTGGACAGCAACCCGGCCCGATTGACCGATTCCTGCCCACGGGCCTCGACGGGGACCCCATCGTTTCGCTGCTGTCGCTGCCCAGCCAAAACATCGACGACCTGAGTCTGGGCTTGCTCAGCAGCGATGGACGCTTTAAGCGGCTCCCCCTCAGCGAAGTGGTGGACCTTTCCGGTCGGGCCACCAGCGTTCTCAAGTTGAAAGAGGGAATCGAGCTCAACAGTGCAGTGATCTGCCGCGATCAGGGAACACTGGTGCTGATCAGCGACATCGGTCGCCTGCTACGACTGCGAGTCACTGAAGATTCACTTCCGTTGATGGGTCGATTGGCACAGGGACCAATGACCATGCGATTGCTCCCCGGGGAACAGATCGTTGGAGCCGTCTGCACGGAACAGACCCCACTGATGCTGATCACCAGGCAGGGAGTAATCGTGCGAATCGACTGCTCAGGCCTGCGCTACAACCAGCGGGGCGATCTCGGCAGCATGGCGGTGCAGATTGATGCGGAATCGGATCGCCTGGTGGGCATCAGTACTGGACCCGGTCTTGTGGGTGTGCGTACCAGCAAGGATCGTCACGCGCGCTTGGATCCGGACAACATCAACGTCTCAAAACCCGGAGACAAACCCACGAAGCAGGCGTCTCTTCAGAAGGGAGAGACCATCGTTGATGTGATCAACGCCATTCAACCGAATCCCTAAGCCCCGATCAGGAGCGGCAATTCTGCTCCAACCACTGGAAATAATCTTCGTCGATTCCACCGGTCACATAGTGGCCATCAAAACAAGACATCTCGAGATCCTTGATCTCAGTGTTCTCCACAATGCTTTCCAGCAGGTTCTCAACGGTCTGATAAACAACATGATCAGCCCCGAGAACATCTGAGATCTGCTCACTGGTTCGGCCGTGGGCAAGGAGCTCCGCCCGGGTTGGCATGTTGATCCCATAAACATTGGGATAGCGAACCGGTGGAGCAGCCGAGGTGAACGTCACCTTGTTGGCACCAGCGCTGCGTGCCATCTGAACAATCTCGCGTGATGTTGTTCCACGAACAATCGAATCGTCGACAATCAGAACATTCTTCCCGGCGAATTCAGTTCCGAGAGCATTGAGCTTCTGCCGCACTGACTTCTTCCTTTCAGCTTGACCCGGCATGATGAAGGTGCGGCCGACATAGCGGTTTTTGTAAAACCCTTCTCGATACTCAAGACCCAATTGTTTGGCCACCTGCATCGCCGAGGGTCTGGCTGAATCAGGAATCGGCATCACAACATCAATATCACCAGCCGGCAATGTTTCAGCGATAGTTTGAGCCAGACGATCACCCATCCGTAGACGCGACTCGTACACCGATATGCCGTTCATAACGGAATCGGGCCGCGCCAAATACACGTACTCAAAAGCACAGGGAATCAAACGAGGAGACTCAGCACACTGTCGCTGGTGCAAGTTCGAATCAGCATCGATGAACACCGCCTCGCCGGGATCAACATCGCGAACGATCTCGTAGCCACTGTTTTCAATCACAAGCGATTCGCTGGCGACAATCCACTCCTCACGACCCTGGTCAGACAACCGCCTGCCGAGAATCAGGGGACGAATTCCATAGGGATCCCGGAAGGCCAGCATTCCGTGACCCGCAATCAAAGCAATCGCCGCGTAGGAGCCCTGAACGCGGTAATGGAGTGACGCCACCGCATCAAACAACTGATCCGGTGTCAGATCACGACCTGTGAGTTGGGATTGAATCTCCGTGGCCAACACATTGACCAGCATCTCCGTATCGCTGGTGGAATTGGTGTGACGACGATCAATCTTGAACAGATCCTGCTCAAGCTGAAGGGTGTTGGTGAGATTGCCGTTGTGAACGAAAGTGATGCCATAGGGGGCATTCACATAGAACGGCTGAACTTCCTCTTCTGACGCAGCAGCTCCACGGGTGGCATAACGAACGTGACCGA
Organism: Synechococcus sp. MU1651; assembly: GCF_023630635.1. Taxonomy (NCBI): domain Bacteria; kingdom Bacillati; phylum Cyanobacteriota; class Cyanophyceae; order Synechococcales; family Synechococcaceae; genus Synechococcus; species Synechococcus sp. MU1651. The sequence continues at coordinate 168,474 of NZ_JAKUHJ010000003.1, read as the reverse complement.
TCCCGGCATTACCCAGCAGCTTTCGCATGTCTCTTGTGCGAAAGGCTTCACGCACACGTCCCCTTTGTTTGTGCACGTGGAAGGTGTGATTGTCCATCGTGACAATCCCTGCCGAGTCCTGACCGCGGTGCTGAAGCAGAAGCAGATTGTCGTAGATCTGTTGGTTGACCGAGTCAACACAGAACATTCCGATAATGCCGCACATGATGAATCCGAAGTCAGAGAGATAAGGAAGAGAAACGACCGTCAGGCAACGCCTGACTCAATCACTCCGAATGCATCCGTCGGGGCAACGCATCACGGAAAACAGCAGCACAGCGTTGCACCTCAAGATCAACCTGAACGGCTGATTCGGATCGGATCACCAATCGAGGCTCCGCAGTCACGCTGCCCAGCTGGGTGACGCAAAGCGCTGGCTTGGATCCGATCAACTGCTCCCATGCAGGGAGGGATGCTGCATTCACCGACACAATCACCCGGCTGCCACCTTCGGCGAACAAGACCCGCTCCAGGCGCGCTGAGCCTGTGGACAAGGTCACGCTGATGCCCAGATCGGAGGCGATGCAGGATTCGGCCAACGCCACGGCCAAGCCGCCATCACTGCAATCGTGGGCGGAGGCCAACAAACCTTGAGCAATGGCCTCACGCACCAAATGCCCCACCGCTGCTTCGAGGGCAAGATCGGGCTTGGGCGGTCGTCCGGCCAAGGAGCCAAGGGTCTGCTGCTGATAGGCACTACCGGCCAAACCAAGGCTGGGATCGGCACCATCCTCTGGCGGAACACCGATAAGGAAAATTGCATCGCCGGGCTGTTGCCAGGCCAAGCCAGTCACACGGCTGATGTCATCCACACCACCAACCATGCCGATCACCGGCGTGGGGTGGATCGGTTGCATCGTGCCGTCGTCCTGTTTGGTCTCGTTGTAGAGCGAGACATTGCCTCCAGTGACGGGGGTGTTGAGGGCACGGCAGGCATCGGAGATCCCGCGGCAGGCCATGGCCAGCTGCCAGAAGCCCTTGGGTGTTTCCGGTGACGGGAAATTGAGGTTGTCGGTCACCGCCAGGGGCTCCGCCCCCACACAACTCAGGTTGCGTGCCGCTTCGGCAACGGCCGCCTGAGCGCCGCGTTCGGGATCCAGGGCAACCCAACGGTTGGGGCAGTCCACCGTGGCGGCAACACCACGACTGGCTGCGGCCATGGATCCATTGCCTTGCTGAGGTCTCAACCGCACCACAGCGGCATCAGCGGCTCCAGACGAGACCACTGTGTTGGCCAGCACCTGCTGGTCGTACTGACGGTGAACCCACTGCTTGCTCGCAATGGTGGGGTCATCCAGAAGCTGAAGCAGGGCTGCCGCTGCATCGCTCAGCTCCGGAAGCTCCTGCTCGGTCCAGCTCCAGAGCGCCTGAAGGTCTGCCGGGGGCTCCTGCAACAGGGCATGTTTTTCGATTGGGGTGTCATCGGCAAGAGCCGTGGCCGGCACCTCAGCGGCGACGGCACCGTGATGCAACACCCGCACAATCGGTTCACGAAGCACCTTGCCCACAACCGCCGCCTGCAGGCCCCAGCGACGGAAGCGCTGCATCAAGGCGTCCTCCCGGCCGGCCTTCACCACGAACAACATCCGTTCCTGGGATTCCGACAACAGGAACTCGTAAGCCGTCATCCCGGTTTCACGGGCCGGAACACGGTCGAGATCCAGTTCCACCCCCAGGCCCCCTTTGGCAGCCATTTCCGAACAGCTGCAGGTGAGACCAGCGGCGCCCATGTCCTGAGCAGCCACCACATCACCACTGGCGAAGGCCTCAAGGCAGGCTTCGATCAGCCCTTTCTCCAAAAACGGATCGCCCACTTGCACGGCAGGACGATCATCCAAGGAATCGGCACTGAGCTCAGCACTGGCAAAGCTGGCTCCCCCCATGCCGTCCCGACCGGTGGTGCTGCCCACATACACCACAGGATTGCCGACGCCGATCGCACCGGATTTGACGATCTCCTCGGTCTCCATCAGGCCAAGGGCCATGGCATTCACCAGCGGATTGCCGGAATAGGAGGGATCAAAAGCCACCTCGCCACCCACCGTCGGCACCCCAACGCAGTTGCCGTAATGGGCAATGCCGGCCACAACGCCTTCCATCAGGCCAACGTTGGCAGGATCCTCAAGAGGGCCGAAGCGCAGAGCATTCAGCAGCGCGATCGGACGGGCCCCCATCGTGAAGATGTCACGCAAGATGCCGCCCACCCCTGTGGCCGCCCCCTGAAAGGGTTCGACGGCGGAGGGGTGGTTGTGGCTTTCGATCTTGAAGGCCAACCGATGGCCCCCACCGAGATCCACCACACCAGCGTTTTCGCCGGGTCCCACAAGGATGCGTGGTCCCTCCGTAGGGAAGCCACTCAGCAAAGGCCGGGAATTGCGATAACAGCAGTGTTCGGACCACATCACGCCGAACATGCCCAGTTCGGCTCGATTCGGCTCGCGGCCGAGACGCCGACAGATCTCATCCCAGTCACTGGGCTTGAGCCCTTCCTGCTTCAGGGCTGCAGCTATGTCGTACGCAGGGGAGGAAACCACGAATCGCGGAGCACCTCCCCCCAGTGTTGCCGACCGCCCGTCAGACCCAGGGATCTTCGTCCTCGCGACGGCGGCGAGAGGGGGGCTCATCCCAGCTTTCGTCATCCCAGACTTCAGGTCCAGACACCTCTCTTGGTTCATCCTCGTCGTCGGATCTGAAGCGCACGCTTTCCGATCGCAGCTCATCGATGGGCGAGTCGTCCAACCAACCCTCCAGGCGATCGCTGGCCCGATCACCCATGGAACGCAACTGGTCCCGCCAGTGTTGGGTCCGTTGGAGCAGATCGTGCCGAACGCTGGCGCGGGCCATGGGCAGATCGTCCAATCCCATCAGGCCAGTTTGGATCTGACCCGGTTGTTGATCAAGGATGCGATCGGGAGCCAAACGCCATCGGGAACTCCCCGGCAACCGCGGGTCGCTGCGGGCGATCAGGTAGTGAAGAATCGCGCCATCGGCAGGTCGAAAATCAAGGTCCACTACGCTGCCGATCCGCTCACCGTCACGATCCAGCAAGGCTGCATCCATCAGCGTGGGCAAGCGCTCCAGAGTCACCTGATCGGTGACCGCCGGCTCGCCACGGACAAACACCTGTTGATCGCTCAAACCACAACACTGGTTCAAACGCCAGACATCCCGTGACATGCGCAAGGCTGATGGACGGCTGACCCAGCCCAGAAGACGATGCACCGGCGGATGCATCCAGGCCATGACCCCAGGCCCGTGATCCAGACCCAGATCACAACGAACCGTATGACTCAGAAGATCACTGAGGAGCAGCTGATCCGGTAGCGACACATCAGGAACGAATCTGAACAGGCATCACCAGATAGGTGAAGGCTTCGGACGCTTCCTCGGAACGGAGCACAGCCGGCGTGGTGGGCGCGTTGCAGTGCAGAACAATCCGATCAGAGCCCATGGCTTTCAGGCCATCCAGCAGATAGCGAACATTGAAGGCAATCTGCATGGCGTCACCCTCCAAGTTGGAGGGAAGCGATTCAGAGCCACTGCCCACATCCTGAGCATCAGCACTGATCTGGACAACACCGTCCTCGGGCTGACTGCTGAATTTCACAACGTTGTTGTGTTGATCAGCGAGAACAGCAATCCGCTCCAAAGCAGCGATCAGAGCGCGACGGTCCATTCCAAAGGTGCGGGTGAAACCATCGGGGATCAGCTGGCCGTAATTGGGATAGGTACCTTCCAAGGTGCGGCTGGTGACCATTTGGTCGGCCGCAAGAAACACCACCTGGCCGCGATCACAGAACAAACTGACCGGTTCATCGGACCGCCAGGACGCCATCAGCCGCTCCACCTCCCGCAGTGAGCGCGATGGAAGCGTCACGGCGAACCCCTCGTCGTCCACCGCATCGGTCACGGCCGCATCCTGCAGGGCATCTTCAACATTGAGCACGGCAAGGCGGTGACCATCGGTGGCAGCCGCTTCCAGAGCTCGCTGGTTGAACTTGAGATGCACGCCGGTGAGCAGTTGCTTCGCTTCATCAGCACTGCTGGCAAACAGGGTGCCTTTGAGCGCCTGCACCAACCGTTCAGGTTGCAGCTTGAGCGTCATGCCGCTCTCCACCATCGGAAGATCGGGATAGTCGTCAGCGCTCATGCCGCGCATCTGATAGCTACCGCTGAGGCTGGTGAGCTGAACCTGCTCACCGGAATCGTCTACGGCGAGGGTGACCGGAGAATCGCTGGACAAGCGCGACACGATCTCTCCCAGCAGCCGGGCCGGCAATGTGATGGCCCCGCTGGTTTCCACACTCGCGGCGAGGGACGTCTGAATTCCCAGACTCAGGTCAAAACCGGTCAGGCTGAGGCGGTTGCTGCCGGCATCGGCGGTGAGCAAAACATTGGCCAAAACCGGGTGCGTGGGGCGTGTAGCGACTGCACGGCTCACCAATTGCAGAGCGCTATTCAGTTCGGACTGTGAACAGACCACCTTCATCGTCCTGAAGACCTGAGCGCGCTGAGGTGTCCCACGGTTTCACAGGCTGAGGGGAAGTGCAATGGCCAACGGTTCGGGAGCCTTTGCTCGGCTGTTTGGTTCTTATGGATTTAAAAAATAAAAAACAAAAACAGCCGTCGTAGGGCCTGGGGAAAAGGGGGAAAGGAGCTCAGAAACCAGCGTTCATCACAGTTCTCGATGAGCCAGGGCTGAGGAGAATTTTTCACAGGATGGGGAGTGAGGCTTCGTTTTCCACCTCTTCACAGCGGGTGGAAAACAGGCGAGGCAAACGGGTGGATAGTTCTCGCCTGTTTTCCCCAGCTTGTTGGGATGGTTTTCGGGCGTCTTCCGCAGCCGCTTTGTCGGTTGGTTTTGTCTTACGTCCATAAAAAAGCCCCCTGACGGGGGCAGAAGTGCGTTGATGCAAGGCGGTGTGTCAGAAGCCCATCACACTGGCGACGGTGCCCAGATCAGGATTGAGGTCCGTGTGGAAGGCGGCGTCGTTGTTGCTGATGGCGCAGTCGGGATCCTTGAGGCCGTTGCCGGTCAGAACGCAGACCACCGTGGCGCCGGCTGGCACTTCATCTTTGCGCTTGAGCAGGCCTGCCACAGAGGCAGCGCTGGCGGGTTCACAGAAGATTCCCTCCTGGCCGCCTAGAAGCTTGTAGGCCGCGATGATCTCCGCGTCAGTCACATCCAGGAACGCGCCATTGCTGGCTTCGCGAGCTGCCAGGGCCTTAGCTCGGTTGACCGGGTTGCCAATGCGAATGGCGGTGGCGATGGTTTCGGGGTCCGTCACCGTGGTGTTGTTCACCAGAGGGGCGGATCCGCTGGCCTGGAATCCCATCATTCGGGGCAGGCTGCGGCTCCGGCCGGCCTGTTGATATTCCTGGAAACCCATCCAATAGGCGGTGATGTTTCCGGCGTTGCCCATGGGAATGCACAGCCAGTCGGGTGCATTACCGAGGGCATCCACGATTTCGAAGGCCGCCGTTTTCTGGCCCTGCAGCCGGTAGGGATTCACCGAGTTAACGAGGGTGACGGGATACTTCTCTGCCGCTTCGCGAACGATGTCGAGGGCGCGGTCGAAGTTGCCGCGGATCGCCAACACCTCAGCGCCGTACACCAACGCCTGAGCCAGTTTTCCCTGGGCGACATAGCCATCCGGGATTAAGACGAAGGCACGCATCCCACCCCGCCTGGCATAGGCCGCAGCCGCAGCACTGGTGTTGCCCGTGCTGGCACAAATCACCGCTTCACAACCGGCTTCCTTGGCTTTGCTGATGGCCATGGTCATGCCCCGGTCCTTGAAGGACCCCGTGGGGTTCAGGCCGTCGTATTTCACGAACACCTTCACGCCCTTGCCGATCTGTTCCGCAACCGATGGCACGGGGATCAGAGGGGTGGCGCCTTCACGCAGGCTGATCACGGGCGTCGCATCGCTGACGGGCAGCCAGCTGCGATAGGCCTCAATCAGTCCAGGCCAGTCCTGCATCACAGGGGTGGCAGTGAAACGCCGACGGAGGTTCTGAAACAGGGACACCGGCTGGGATGGGGGGATTGCCGGAATCTAGGCGGCGTCCGTTCAGGGCTTGGTCAGGGTTGCGCTTCCTTCAATCCGTCCAAGGGGGAGTCGGAGAAAAACTGCACCAGACCGGCGATGGATTCCGCTTTTTCGATCACTCCAAACAGAGCCGGAAGATTCACCGCCATGACGGCATTGGGGTAGCTCTTCAAAAAGCTCACTGCCGTGAGGCCATCTTCGTTCTGCAATCCACTGATCACTCCGGCGCGGATCGCCGGAACACTCACCTCAGGTTCCGGTGTGTAGATCGGATGAATGATGCGTGCGACACGACGCAGGATGGCCTCACCGATCCGTGTGTTGATCAGACGGCTTGTGAGCACCAGGGGAAGCTCGAGGCTCTGGTTGAGCATATGCGCCACTTCGATGGGGTCCTGCCCGGAGAGCTCCAGCAGATCCTCCAGCAGACCAGTGGCATCACCGGTTTCGGCCAGGTGTTCGATTTCTTTCACCGGAATGGAGCGGCGGAAGGCACCACTCACCAGGGCGACTTCCGTGGCGGCATGCAGGGGTTGCATGACGCAGCTCCAACTCAGCCCAAGCCCTGCCGCCATGGCCAGCAGAGAGGAACCGGTGAAGGGCTTGGGGAGCATCACGCTGAAGGTGTTGGCCGGAAGTTAGGCCGGAACTCCAGCAGCGACCCGCACCAGGCGGACAACTCCCCGTTCGGCCAGCCCCTGAGCCACCTTGAAGCCCATGCGCCGGGTGTCTGGTTCATTGAGCACCCTTGGCATTCGACGCAGCAAAAGCTCAGGGGTGAATCCCGGCAACGATTGCAACACCTGGATCAACTCCCGCACCGGCTCCAGTTGCATCAGTGGATCGGAGAGCCCGGGAGGTGTCTTGGCAAGGGCGGAGGGTTGCAGTCGTTTGGGGAGGCGTCGACCCAGGCGTTGCATCGTCGACCAACCCAGGGCATCCAGACGATCAACCGTGGCGGTCACCAGTTGATCCCGAAGCAGTCCTGCCTTGGGTGAGAACAGGAAGTCGAGCAGTTGATCGAGCAAGGCCTCCAGATCCAGCTGGGCCTGGCTTGCAGCGCTGGACACCAGATTTTCCAGACGGGTCCAACGGAACGCGTCCCCGTCGAACAGCATCTCCTTAAGGCTCTGACGCAACTGGGGATCGGGATCCTCCATCAGCCGCCTGGCGAAGTAGGGGTAGGCAGCACCGAGGATCTTGAAGTTCGGATCAACACTGAGGGCGATGCCTTCCAGGGTGACCAGCGATCGAATGATCAGGGCGTAATAAGGCGGCACCCGGAAGGGGAATTTGTACATCACACCGGACATGTCGTCGGTGACCGCTTTGAAATCCATGCGGTTGACGCCGGCTTCCAAGGCCTGGCTGAAGACCTTTTCAAAGGCGGGAACAATCGGTTCCAGGTTCACGTCTTCCGCCAGGAACCCCAGGGTGACGAAGTCTTTGGAGAGCTTCCCGAAGTTCCGGTTCACCAGATGAACCACGGCCTGAATCAAGCCGGTGCGTGACTCGCGGCTCACTTCGCTCATCATCCCGAAGTCGAGATAACAGAGGCGACCGTCCTCCAGAGCCAGGAGATTGCCGGGGTGGGGATCGGCATGGAAGAAGCCATGCTCCAGCAACTGTTGAAGGCTGCAGTTCACGCCCACTTCCACCATGTCGTCCGGGTCCACACCGAGCTCGCGAACCGCATCAAGGTTGGTGAGCTTGACGCCGTCGATCCACTCCATCGTCAGCACCCGGCGGCTGGTGGCGTTGCGATAAATCTTTGGAACAGCGATGCGAGGGTTGTGTTGATGCAGCTCAGCGAAGGTCTCAGCGTTCGAGGCCTCGTTGAGGTAATCCATCTCTTCGAACACCCGTCGCCCCAGTTCATCGATCAGGGCGACGAGGTCACTGCGGATCAATCCGATGTTGCTGTTCAACCAGGCGGCGATGTTGCGCACGATGTACAGATCCAGGGTGATCTGTTCGCGCAGCCCCGGGCGCTGCACCTTCACCGCCACCCTTGCGCCACCCTTGAGGATTCCCTTGTGCACCTGACCCAACGAAGCGGCTGAAATCGGTTCCCGGTCCAGCTGCTCGAAAATGTCATCCACCGGTGCGCCCAGGTCTTCCTCGATGCAGGCCATGGCCAGGCCGCTGTCGAAGCCGGGCAGTTGGTCCTGGAGCTGGGCCAGTTCTTCCAGCAGCAGTGGGGGGACGATGTCCGGTCGGGTGGAGAGCGCCTGGCCGGCCTTGATGAAGGCGGGACCAAGATCCACAAGAAGTTCAGCGCATTCGCGAGCTCGAGCCCGGGCCCGTTCCTCATCCTTCAGCAACTGGAAGATCCAGTCGAAGGCGACGCCCAGCAGCAACAGGCCGATGGGTACGAGGGTTTGCCAGAGCCGGCGGATCAGCCGCTGGGGATGGCCGGCATAAATACGTGTGATGGCGGCGGGGTCGTACTCGAGCAACCCAGCGGCTTCGATGAAATCCCCGAGCTCCTGCGCCATCAATTCATCGGGATGTCAGACACCCCTTCTAAACGAACCGAGCTGCCGCTACGGTCGGCATCATCACAGGGCTGGACGTGCTCACCGGTCTGCTGCTGCAGAACATCGCTCTGATTGAGAGTCTTGAACTGGAGTTCAGCTCGGGTTTCACGGTGCTCACCGGTGAGACCGGCGCCGGTAAATCGATCCTTCTTGATGCCCTCGATGCGGTGCTGGGTGGAGCGCAGGGTTCCAGCGGCGTTCGTCTGCTGCGGACGGGTGCGGATCGCGCCAAGATCGAGGCTGCGTTTCAACTCAACCCAGTCCTGGAGCAGTGGTTGATTGCGGCGGAGTTTGATCCCGAAGAGGAGCTTCTGATCAGCCGGGAATGGAAACGGCAGGAGGGTGATCGTTATTCCAGTCGTTGTCGGCTGAATGGCAGCACAGTGAACCGTCAGCAGTTGCTTGAGCTGAGGCCGCTGTTGATTGATCTCACGGTTCAGGGACAGACCCAGCTGTTGTCGCGGGCGGGGCAGCAACGGCTCTGGCTTGACCGTCTCGGTGGATCTGCATTGGCTGAGCTCAAAGTTCAGGTGGCTGATGCCTGGACCGAATGGCGCCAGGTTGCAGATGCCCTGACGGCACTTGAGCAGGAGCAGCAGCGCTCCGAACAGGTGCAGGCTGAACAGGAAGAGCAGTTGGAGCAGCTGCAAGCTGCCGATCTCGACGACCCCGACGAGCAGCAGCGGCTGGAACAGGATCAAGACCGCCTCGTCCATGGCGTGAGGCTGCTGGAGGGTTTGGCCTTGTTGTTTGGGCGTCTCCGCGACGGTGTGGATCAGGCGCCTTCCCTGCAGGATCATTTCGCGGCGTGCATCCAGGAGCTGCAGGCCATGGCGCAGCTGGATGGTTCGCTTGAGCCCCTGCGTGATCAGGCGCTGGATCTCGAAGCAGGTGTGGAAGGTTTGTTGCGCTCCCTCGATCAATACGGTCTGGCGCTGGAGAGCGATCCAGACCAGCTGGAGCGGATTCAGGACCGTCTGTCGGTTTTAAAACGCCTGCAGCGCCGTTATGGCCTTGATCTGGCCGGTTTGATTCAGCGGCGCGACGAGCTGCTGCATCGTTTGGGATCGGAAGGCTTCGCGGCGGATCTCGCCCGCCTGCAACAGGCCGAAACCGTCCGTCGCCAGACGCGTGATCAGGCCAATGCGGCCTTGCGTCGCGAGCGGTCCAAGGCGGCGGAGGCTTTAGAGGCCTCGTTGCTGAAACTGTTGCCGCCCATGGGCCTGGCCAATGTGCGTTTCAAGGTGGATCTCACCCTCTGTGACCCAGCTGAGCATGGTGCGGACGCTGTTCAATTCCTGTTCTCCGCCAATCCCGGCCAACCGATGGCGCCGCTGACGGAGGTGGCGTCCGGCGGTGAGATGTCCCGTTTTCTGCTTTCGCTCAAGACCACCCTTGCCGCGGTGGATGGCTCCAGCACGCTGCTGTTCGATGAGATTGATGCCGGCGTCAGTGGACGCGTTAGTGGAGCGATGGCGGATCTGCTTCAGACCCTGGCCCGTCAGCGTCAGGTGTTCTGCGTCACCCACCAACCGCTTGTGGCAGCGGTTGCCGATCACCATTTCCGCGTGAGCAAGCATGTGGAAGACGGTGTCACCCACTCGCGAGTGTCCCGACTGCGGGACACTCAGGAACGCCGCCAAGAGCTGGCAGACCTCGCTGGTGGCGAACAGGCTGATGCCTATGCAGCAAGCCTGCTGGACCAGCGAACAGCTTGAAGGTTTCGGTTCTTCCTAAGCTCTTGAGCTTTCCAACGGGTCCTGATGGCGCGAGCTGCTGCCAAGATCGCTGACTCAGCTGGCCCACTGGCGACTCAGGACGATGTGATTCGAGTGAGGGGTGCCCGGCAGCACAACCTCAAGAACGTCGACGTCACCATTCCCCGCAACAAGCTGGTGGTGTTCACCGGGGTGAGTGGCAGCGGCAAGAGTTCACTTGCCTTTGACACGATCTTTGCCGAGGGACAGCGCCGCTACGTCGAAAGTTTGTCGGCCTATGCCCGCCAGTTTCTCGGGCAGGTGGACAAGCCCGATGTCGATGCCATCGAGGGGCTGTCTCCGGCGATTTCGATTGATCAGAAATCCACCAGTCACAACCCCCGCTCCACGGTGGGCACCGTCACGGAGATTCAGGACTATCTCCGTCTGCTGTTCGGCCGTGCCGGCGAGCCCCACTGCCCCAAGTGTGGCCGTTCGATCAAGCCGCAGAGCATCGACGAAATGGTCGATCAGATCCTGCTGTTGCCGGAGGGAACCCGCTATCAGTTGTTGGCGCCGGTGGTGCGCGGCAAGAAGGGCACCCACACCAAATTGATCAGCGGTTTGGCGGCCGAAGGTTTCGCCCGGGTGCGCATCAACGGTGAGGTGCGCGAGCTGGCCGACAACATCGAGCTCGACAAGAACCACAGCCACAACATTGAGGTGGTGGTCGATCGTCTTGTGGCCCGTGAGGGGATCCAGGAACGGCTGACCGATTCGTTGCGAACGGCCCTCAAACGCGGCGATGGTCTGGCCTTGGTGGAGGTGGTGCCCAAGAAGGGGGAGGAGCTCCCCGAGGGCGTTGAGCGGGAGCGTCTCTACTCAGAGAACTTCGCCTGCCCCGTGCACGGCGCTGTGATGGAGGAGCTGTCACCGCGGCTGTTTTCGTTCAACAGCCCTTACGGCGCCTGTGAGGCGTGCCATGGCATCGGCCATCTGCGCAAATTCACCGTGGACCGTGTGATTCCGGACCCAACGCAGCCGGTGTATTCCGCGGTCGCTCCCTGGGCCGAGAAAGACAACAGCTACTACTTCTCTCTGTTGTATTCGGTGGGGGAAGCCTTCGGCTTTGAGATCAAGACCCCATGGAATGAACTCACGGATGAGCAGCGGGATGTGCTGCTCAACGGAAGCCGCGAACCGATTCTGATCCAGGCCGACAGCCGTTACCGCAAAGGCAAAGGGGGATACACCCGGCCCTTCGAAGGCATTCTTCCGATCCTCGAGCGGCAGCTCCGCGATGCCAGTGGTGAAGCCCAGCGTCAGAAGTTGGAGAAGTATCTCGAGCTGGTTCCCTGTGAAGCCTGTGGCGGACAGCGGCTCCGCCCTGAAGCCCTGGCGGTGAAAGTGGGGCCGTACCGGATTCCAGAACTTACGGCCGTCAGCGTCGGTCAGACCCTGGAACGGATCGAAAAACTGATGGGTGTGGGCGCCTACGAGGGTTCAGAGCCCTTGCTGAATGCCCGTCAGATCCAGATCGGTGATCTGGTGCTCAGGGAAATCCGCCTGCGTTTGAAATTCCTGCTTGATGTTGGTCTGGACTACCTGAGCCTTGATCGACCGGCGATGACGCTCTCCGGCGGTGAAGCCCAGCGCATCCGTCTCGCAACCCAGATCGGTGCCGGTCTCACCGGGGTGCTCTATGTGTTGGATGAGCCAAGCATCGGCCTGCATCAGCGGGACAACGACCGTCTCCTAAACACCCTGGTGCGGCTCAGGGATCTTGGAAACACCCTGGTGGTGGTGGAACACGATGAAGACACCATCCGTGCTGCCGATCACGTGGTGGACATCGGTCCTGGTGCCGGCGTCCATGGGGGCCACATCGTTGCGGAGGGAAGTTTCGATGACCTTGTGGCTAGCAGCGAATCCCTCACCGGCGCCTACCTGAGTGGCCGTCGCTCGATTCCAACGCCGGCCGAACGCCGCCAGAGCGGTTCGCGCTTACTCAAGTTGATCGATTGCAACCGCAACAACCTCAAGAACGTTTCGGTTGAGTTCCCCCTGGGCCGTTTGGTGTCGGTCACCGGAGTGAGCGGCAGCGGCAAGAGCACCCTGGTGAATGAGCTCCTGCATCCCGCCCTGGAGAACGGCCTGGGTCTGAAGGTGCCTTTTCCGCAGGGTCTGGGGGAGCTGCGTGGGTTGAAGTCGATCGACAAGGTGATCGTGATCGACCAGAGCCCGATTGGACGCACGCCCCGCTCCAATCCAGCCACCTACACCGGTGCCTTTGATCCGATCCGTCAGGTGTTCGCCGCCACGGTGGAGGCCAAGGCTCGCGGTTACCAGGTGGGTCAGTTCAGCTTCAACGTGAAGGGTGGCCGCTGTGAGGCTTGCCGTGGTCAGGGCGTGAACGTGATTGAGATGAACTTCCTGCCGGATGTGTACGTCCAGTGCGACGTCTGCAAGGGCGCCCGGTTCAACCGCGAAACCCTGCAGGTGAAATACAAGGGCCACACCATCGCGGATGTGCTGCAAATGACGGTTGAGCAGGCCGCTGAGGTATTTGATGCGATTCCTCAGGCGGCAGATCGCTTGCGCACCTTGGTGGATGTGGGCCTGGGCTACGTGAAGCTCGGTCAGCCGGCACCAACCCTCTCGGGGGGTGAGGCCCAGCGGGTGAAGCTCGCAACGGAGCTGTCACGGCGGGCCACTGGCAAGACCCTTTATCTGATTGATGAGCCCACCACCGGCCTCAGCTTCTACGACGTCCACAAGCTGATGGATGTGATGCAGCGGTTGGTGGACAAGGGCAACTCGATCATCTGCATCGAGCACAATCTTGACGTGATCCGTTGCAGCGACTGGATCATCGATCTCGGTCCTGAAGGCGGTGACAAGGGTGGTGAGATCCTGGTTACCGGCACTCCAGAGGAAGTCGCCCAGCACCCCACCAGTCACACCGGCCGTTACCTGGCTCGAGTTTTGGAGCAGCATCCACCAGAACTCCCCGTTTCCCTCGCGGCTTGATGGCCCGACTTCGCACCGACCTGGCGGCCCTGGCGTTTGGCACGTCACTGGCCCTCAGCGGAGGGCCTGCTTCAGCCTTAGAGCGGTTCGTCTTGCGTCTGCCGTTTCTGGAGACGGAGATCACGATCAATTTCGCTGACGGTGAGTCGGCTGAACAATTGATTCAGGCCAGTCCAGACCTGCAGGATCTGGAATTGGCCAGTGGTGGCAAGTTGTTGCCGCTGCTGCGCCAGGTGTTCCTGACGCCACTGCCCCTGGAGACCAAGGCCCTGCTGGCGGGATCGACCGGTCAGCCGCTGCTGGAGCAGGCCCTTTATGCGGCGACGCAGGTGGTGGATCTTGAGGGGGTGGAGCTGGACGAAAGCGGACGGATGCTGACCGAAGCCTTGATTCGTGCTGAACGCCGGGGGCAACCCAACATTCTTGGCTTTTTGAGGGAGTTGCCTGGAGAGCAGGCATCGATCGATTTATCCCGCCTCGCTGAGGTGGCCAACCGGCTTAAAATCAATCTTGAGGAGGGGGTTGCCTTGGCCCGTTCCCTTGAGGCTGCATCCGCGACGGCCGCTCTGCGGGAGCTACTGCGCTCCGGTTGGTCCCGTGAGGTTGTTCAGGTGTCCGTGCCCCATCGGCCCAAACCCTTGCGGGTTCTGACGCTTCAGCCTGCAGCGCCAGCCAACGGACGTTTGGTCGTGATTTCCCACGGGCTCTGGGACGATCCGGAATCCTTTGAAGGTTGGGGTGAGGTGCTGGCTGCCCATGGCTACACCGTGCTGCTGCCAGACCACCCCGGCAGTGATTTCAATCAGCAGAAGGCGATGCTCGCTGGTGATGCGCCACCGCCTGGGCCTGAAGAGTTGCGGCTTCGGCCCCTTGATGTGTCCGCTTTGTTGGATGCGGTCAGTGCAGGGCGTCTTCTGCCTGGGGCCAGGTTGAACACCGATGCCGTTGCGGTGGTGGGCCACTCCTGGGGAGCCACCACCACGCTTCAACTGGCCGGTGGTATCCCAACTGATCGACAACTCAAATCCCGTTGCAACGACCTCAAGGATCCGGAGCGCAACATCAGCTGGGTGCTCCAGTGCAGTTGGCTTTCGGGGGTGAACCAGGCCGCTGTTGCCGATCCAAGGGTCAAGGCTGTTGTGGCCGTCAGCCCACCCTTGCGTCTTTTATTCGACGGCAGCCGCCTGGAGAGCCTTCCAGCCAAGTTGTTGCTGATCAGCGGTACCCGCGATTGGGTGGTGCCTTCGGGTCCGGAAGCGATCGCTCCGATGCGTGAAAGCAAGGCCGCGCGCTTGGGTCACCGCTTGGTGTTGGTGCAGGGGGCAGACCACTTCAGCCTTCGCAGTTTTCGCGGTGAGCTGTCCCCGGCACAGGTTGGGCCGGTCATCCTTGGCTGGATCAACGAGCAGCTTGAGGTGGATGGCTCCACCTTCTCTGCGGGTGGTTGGGGTGACGAGCGGCGCAGCCTTGTTGATGTAAGCGCCCGCCTCTGACGTTGCTGGCTTGTTACAACAAGCCGAGCCTTTGACTGTTGTCCCCACGGCTCAGATCCATTGCACGACAACACAACTCAGCTTTCTTGCTCGGTTTGATTCGCAGGTCTTCTAAGGTTTTTTTCATTTTTTACCCCTTCTTCCGCCTCTAAAGAAAAAACAACGGCACCGAATCTGCGTCCCGTTGTTGTTTGTGAGTGGAGCGAATGGGGATCCGGTTGTTGCATCTGCACCTTCACGGTCTGTTTCGTTCCCATGAGCTCGAACTGGGGCGGGATGCTGATACCGGTGGCCAGACGTTGTATGTGCTGGAGCTCGTGCGCAGCCTGGCGCAGCGGGCGGAGGTTGAGCAGGTTGATGTGGTCACCCGCCTGATTCAGGACCGTCGGGTCGATCTCGATTACAGCCAACGGGTCGAAGCCATTGCTCCAGGGGCCCGCATCCTGCGCTTCCCCTTTGGTCCGAAGCGGTATCTGCGCAAAGAGTTGCTTTGGCCCCATCTCGAGGAGCTGGCTGATCAGCTGGTGGAACATCTGAGCCAGCCCGGCCAGAGGGTGGATTGGATTCATGCCCATTACGCCGATGCCGGTCTGGTGGGTGCACTCGTTAGTCAGCGGTTGGGGATTCCGCTTGTCTTCACCGGCCATTCCCTCGGCCGGGAGAAGCAGCGTCGTCTCCTGGCCGGTGGCTTGGATCGCTCTCAACTTGAGCAGACCTATGCCATCAGCCGGCGCATTGACGCTGAAGAGCGGGCTCTCGCCCAGGCGGATCTGGTGATCACCAGCACCCGTCAGGAGGCGGATCAGCAGTACTGCCGCTACGGCCACTTTCAGGCGGATCAGGCGGCGGTGGTGCCCCCTGGCGTTGATGCTTCCCGGTTCCATCCCCACGGTTCATCCCAGGAATGCTCCGCGTTGCACAGCCTGTTGCAGCCTTTCCTCAGGGAGCCGGATCGTCCGCCCCTGCTGGCGATTTCCCGTGCGGTGCGGCGCAAGAACATTCCCGCTCTGGTGGAAGCCTTTGGTCAGTCGCCGGTGCTGCGGCAGCGTCACAACCTGGTGCTTGTGCTGGGCTGTCGGGATGACCCGCGTGAGCTCGAGAAGCAGCAGCGCGATGTGCTCCAGCAGGTGTTCGATCTGGTGGATCGCTTTGATCTCTATGGCCAGGTGGCCTATCCCAAACAACACAGCCGTGCCCAGATTCCTGCCCTTTATCGCTGGGCGGCGCGTCGTGGGGGGCTGTTTGTGAACCCGGCGTTGACCGAACCCTTCGGACTCACCCTTCTGGAGGCCGCGGCCTGTGGTTTGCCGATGGTGGCCACCGACGATGGGGGTCCACGGGACATCCAACACCATTGCGACAACGGTCTTCTGGCGGACGTCACCGATCCCAGGGCACTTCAGGAGGCCCTGGAATTGGCCGGCAGTGATCGCTCCCGTTGGCGCCGTTGGAGTGACAACGGGGTTGAGGCCATCAGTCGGCACTTCAGCTGGGATGCCCATGTGTGTCAGTACCTCGCCCTGATGCAGCAGAAAGTTCGCGTGTCACCTGTGCGTGGAATGTCGGTGGTGCGGCGGCCCAGCCCCGTCTCCAGGCTGTTGGCGCTGGATCTCGACAGCTGCTTGGAGCTGCCAGAGGAACGCTCCCTTGCGCATCTGCGCGATCGGCTTCAGGCCGAACCCTTCGCCGCGTCGACAGGCTTGGTGATTCTCACGGGGCGGTCGCTGGATCAGGCGCGTCAGCGCTACCAGGAGTTGCATCTTCCCGACCCCAAGGCCTGGATCTGCCGGGCTGGAACCGAGATTCACCACAGCTCGGATCGCGCGGAAGATCCCGTTTGGGCGAAGCGCATCAGCCAAGCCTGGGATCGCGAGGCTGTGCTCGCAGCGATGGGTCAACTCGAGGAACACCTTCAGCTTCAGGACCCGGATCATCAGAGTCCCTTCAAGGTCAGCTACCTGTTGCGTGCTTTCAACCGCGGCCTGATTGGTTTGGCCCGTCAGTGCCTGCGCCGCCATGGTCTGCAGGCGGAGCCCCAGCTCCGTTGCCATTGGTTTCTGGATGTTCTTCCCCAGCGCGCGTCCCGCAGTGAGGCCATTCGTTTTCTGGCCCAGTCCTGGCAGCTCCCCCTGCAGCAGGTTCTGGTGGTGGCCAGTCAGCAGGGGGATGGAGAGTTGCTGGATGGTTTGCCCGCCACCGTGGTTCCTGCGGATCACGATCCCTGCCTGTTGGGCCAACGGACTCAGCAGCGGGTGTACGTCTCGAAACGCCCCAGTGTTGGAGCCGTGTTGGATGGCTTAACCCACTACCGGTTTTCAGGCAGCCGTTGATCCTGGAATCACGGTCACACAGGCGGCTGCCCTGTCGGCCTTTGCTTGTGCTTCCTCCCGGTCTCCTCCCCTTGCCAGGGCCACACCCATGCGACGACCGGGGCGGGCTGTGGGCTTGCCGAACAGCAGCACTTGGGTGTCAGCTTCCGTGAGCGCTTGTTCGACCCCTTCAAAAGCCACGGAGTCCATGTTCGTTTGGGCCAGGATCACGCGGCTGGCGGCCGCATCGGCTGCCGTGATGGTGGGGATCGGCAGACCGAGAACAGCGCGCAGGTGCAGTTCGAACTCGCTCAGGTTCTGGCTGATCAGGGTCACCAGGCCAGTGTCGTGCGGCCGGGGCGACAGTTCAGAAAAAATCACCTCATCGCCACAGAGGAAAAATTCCACCCCGAAGAGACCGGCACCGCCCAAGTTGTCGGTGACGGTTTTGGCCATTGCCTGGGCTTGACGCAGTTGTTGGTCGGTGAGTTGAGCCGGCTGCCAGCTGCATTGATAGTCCCCTCCCTCCTGTTCGTGGCCGATCGGCGCACAGAACAGGGTTTCGCCATTGCGCTGAAGGATGGTGAGCAGGGTGATCTCCAGATCGAAATGAAGAAATTCCTCCACGATCACCTGGGTTGAGGTGCCCCGTGCACCGGCCATGGCGGCCTCCCAGGCTTTGGGCAGATCGTCTGCACAGCTCACCACGCTCTGGCCTTTGCCGGAGGAACTCATCACTGGCTTCACCACGACGGGCCAGCCCAGTGGTTCCGCCACTGCCGTGAGTTCTTCAGCACTGGAGGCATAGGCGAAGCGGGCGGTGCGGAGACCGAGTTCGCCGGCTGCCAGGTCGCGGATGCGGTCTCGGTTCATCGTGACGGCCGTCGCGCGGGCTGTGGGAATCACGGTGATTCCCTCTTGTTCAAGTTCCGCCAGGGCATGCACGGCGAGTGCTTCGATCTCCGGGATCACTACGTCGGGTTTGTGGCGCCTGACCACCTCCAGCAAGGCATCGGCATCGGTCATCGGCAGCACTTCGGCCACGTCCGCTACCTGCATGGCCGGGGCAGCGGCATAGCGATCGCAGGCGATCACCCGGCAGCCAAGCCGTTGGGCAGCAATGGCCACCTCCTTGCCCAGCTCCCCGCTGCCCAGCAGCATCACGGTGCGTGGAAACGACGGCATGGTGATCCTTGAATGGCCTGCCTGCATCATCAATCAACGCAAGTCCTGAGACTTTCCGCAGCCTGGGGTGCAGCGCCCGATCTCCCGCTAGGTCAAGGATGCGTTCTTGATTGAGTCCAGTGCTTCGGGCGACGTTGTTGGCGGTTCTTGCTGGAGCCTGTCTCCAGCTTGAGTCTGTTCAGGCCAGGCCTGCGGATCCGATTCCACCGGTTGCCCCCTGGCTCAGTGATGCGGAGGCACTGGCCTTGCTGCCCGCTGCTGTTCGTTCCCGTGCCAAGAAGCAGCTGGTGCTGCATCGTTCCAGCCGTCAGCTGATTCTTCTGGAGCAGGGGCAGCTTCGTTTGCGTGTGCCCGCTGCTGTCGGCACTCAAGGCTGGGAAACGCCTCTCGGCGAGCATCGGGTGCTGTTCAAAGCGGTGGATCCTGTCTGGCGGCATCCTGGCACCGGTGCTCTTGTACCCCCCGGAGGCCGCAACCCCCTGGGATCACGTTGGATTGCCTTCTATCAGGACTGCTCCAATCCCGGTGGTTGGGATGGCGAAAAGGTGGTGCAGGTCCGCGGCTGCTCCCATGTCGGCTTGCACGGCACGCCCCACCGTTGGACTGTCGGACGGGCCGTTTCGCATGGTTGCGTTCGCCTCTATGACGAGCACATCCGCAGGGTTTTTGACCTTGTGGATGTGGGCACTCCGGTGGTGGTCCTGCCCTGATGGTTGTGTCGTGACAGACCGAGGCACAAAAAAGGAGGTATGAAAAAAGCCCTGGGTCCACCCAGGGCTTGGTGGACGTGTTTTGTCGTTCGGCCGTTAGATCACCAGAGTCCCTGAACAGGAGCAGCGGGAGCCGGCTCGGGTGCTTTGGCGGTGTAGGCCTGGATGCAGGCCGGGGTGTTCATGTACCAGCTGAGCAGCGAGGTGTCCTTGTGGAAATCACCTTGTGCTTCGGCATTGCAGACCTTCATGGCACCTTGCAGGCGCTGATCGGTCGGCAGCTTGGCCATCATTCCGTAGCTGGAAAGCTTGCCATCTTCAGCATCAAGAATGATGGCGCTGCGAACGGCCTGGAGATCGTTCTGCTGGCTGTAGTACGGGTGATAGTTGCCGTTGATGCTTTCCTTGAGGAAGGCCTCGCCTTCAGTGGAATAGAGGAAGCGAGTGACGTCAGCAACGTCGACTTCGTACTGCTTCTCCAGACCTACCTCGAGTTCTTCGCGGGTCCAGCCGGAGAGATCGCTCAGATCCTCAGGCACGGGATTGGAGACGGCCTTTTTGCCACCGAGGGGCAACAGCACGTTGGAGCGAACGAAACCGTTGGTGACGGTGCGGGCGGTTTGTTTGGGGGCGGCGAAGCTGGGAAGGCCAGCGGCGGCGACCATCAGGCCGGCACCGGTGAACAGAAGTGCTCTGCGCATGAGCTGCAGTTGATTTGCCTTCGAACCGTCGCCAGACCATCGGCGCAGTGGCCCAGAACCACAGGGTTTTTTTCTTTTAAGAGAGCGTTAACGAAAAAATGGGAACGCTGTCTTTCCTCTCGCGGAAGTGATCGTGTCTTAAGATTCTCTTCCGATTCTCGTTTTGATTGCTTGCTGGGTCTGTTTGCCGCGTTGCTTGTGCCGATGTCGGGTGTGGTGACCCAAGGCGTCGAACAGGACCATCCAGCCTTGGACATTTCCTGTCGTGTGGGTCGCCCTGTGCGTGCCGCCCATGACGGGGTCGGTCGGAGTCGCTGGACAGCCACCCACGGATGGACGTTTCATCTGGCCGGGGCAGGCGTCAAGACGCGTTACAGCCATCTCAACACTGGTGCTCCAGCAGGCTCCTATGAACGCGGCCAGATCATTGGTCTTTGCGGCAACACGGGCCGGTGGTCGACCGGTCCTCATCTCCACTTCGAAGCTGAACCCCTGCATCTCCTGGACGTGCTTGAGAGCCCCAGCACAGAGCAGCTGAAATCGATGGAGCAAACGCCTCAATGGCGTCAGCGCTCGGTGGAAGCGAGCCGTTGAGGGTTCAGTTCGAATCGGTGCTGCTCTGACGGCGCACTTCTCCGACCAGCCACACGCCCATGAATCCAAGCGACGACACACCGAAATAGATCAGCACCCACCGCAGAACCCGATCAGGATCCGCAGCTGCATTGGCGAGCAGCTCAGCGGTTTTGGCAAGCAGGTTGTCCATCAGTTCTGAAGATCGGGGATCAGCGTGAGTTGGCGGACCGGTGATTCTTCGCTGACGAAACCCCAGGCTTCAAACACGCTGGAATCGGGATGCGTGATGCGCTGCTCCGTTCCCTTGCGTTCCAGTTGGAACCCTTCGCTTGACATGCGTCGCATCAAACTGGCCGACTCCTCAAACCGGGCAGCCATCGCCTCGAGGCTTGAGCAGTCAGCTGTGAGACCGGTTTCACGCCAGGTGAAGTAGGTCATCCTGCCTTGCCACCTGAAAACAGGACTTTAGGGGATATCAACAATCCCCTGGCCACCGGCTATGCCGTTTAGGCCTCCATTCAAAGAGACACAGTGATGTGGTCACTCAAAAAGCTTGAAAATGTCGGTCATTCTTTTCTGTATCAGGGCCATTTTTAAGAAGGTATTGACTTTCTGCGCTACGCAACCAAGTTCAATTTCGTTGTCGATCTGAAGCAACTGCATCCTTCAGTTCACTTCAATGATGGTCCTCAGGATTGGATCAAACGATCGACGCTCAGGGACGCAGCATCAGTCCGAGGAGGACAAGCCCTGCTGTGACCAGCCAGAACGCGGGCACCACGCTTCGTTCATCGGTGCCGCCCAGCTCAAAGTGGTGATGCAGTGGCGCCATGCGGAACACGCGTCGCCCCTGACCATCAGCTCCTTTCGTGGCCTTGAACACCCAAACCTGGATGATCACGGAGAGGGATTCAGCGACGAAGACGCCTCCCATCACCAGCAGGGGCCAGAGGCTGTTGGACAACAGAGCCACACCGCTGAGGGCGGCTCCCATCGCCAGGGATCCCGTGTCGCCCATGAAGGCCCGAGCCGGGTTTCGGTTGTGCACCAGAAAGCCAAGCCATGCCCCGGCCATGGTCATGCAGAAGCCAGCCAAGGCGGGATCTCCGTTGTCTCCTCGGAGCATCAGTTGAAGTGCCAGACCGGTAGACACCAGTGCTCCGCAGCCGCTGGCCAAGCCATCCAGGCCATCGGTGAGGTTGGTGGCGTTGCTCTCCGCTAGAACGACAAACAGCCCCAGTGGCCACATCAGAAGCCCTAAGGGCAGTTCAAGGCCAAAGGGCAGAGCAATGCTGTTGCTGATCCAGCCCTGCCAGGCAGCGATGGCCAGAAAGGTTGCGGCTGCCATGGCTTGCAGCAGCAATTTTCCTCGTGCCGTCAGGCCAGCATTGGTGTGCTTGGTGAGGCTGCTCCAGTCATCGATGCCGCCGATCAGCATGAACGTCAGGGTCAGGGCTGCCAGGCTGAGCAGCTGTTGTGACGCCACGGCGTCCCGTGTGATCAGGCTCCCGAGAATGACCCCGACGGGAACCACCAGAAGGCCCCCCATCGTTGGCGTTCCCGCCTTGCTCTGATGGGCTTTGGGTCCTTCCTCACGGATGAACTGCCCCATCTTCAAGCGCCGCAGAAGGGGAATGCCCAAGGCTGCAGTCGCTGTTGCGCAGACCGCTGAAATCAAGAGTGGCAGGCTCAGTTGCGCATTGGTGATCCACTTGTCGGCTGCAAAGCTGGTCATCAAGACCACCAGCATCAGCAAGCTGGCACTCAATGAGCCGTTCTCCCACCAAGGGCGGCGGTTCGAATCCGTGGATTGCAAAGCACACTGGACTGGTCGGTGGGACCCTAGGTGAGTCGCTCAGTGGCGACCAGTCAGTGCTTGAGGGACGTCAGTCCTCCCACTGCTCCTCGTTTTGCTCGTCATCCTTGTTGTAATCCTCTTTCTCACCCATGAGCGCGGAGAGTTCCTCCTCTTCGACGGTGCTCACTTCAGGTGAACCGGATTCTTCGTCGGCAACGAGACGGCCGCTGGTTTCCAGCCAGGACAGGAGGTCAGGCTCCTCACGCAGGGGCAGCACGGGTGCAGGGTCGCGGCGCCCGTAGCGGGTGAGGGACGGGTTGACGCTGTCCAGGGCGTTTGAATCAACCAGAGCGCTCATGCAGGGAGGGACGCGGGCCAATCAACCAAGATAGACGATGAGCTGTTTTTGATCTCCCACTGAACAAATCTGCGCTGCTCGTTTTTCTGTGGGGTCTGGCCCTGATCATCAGCTCTGGTCTTCATTGGTGGGGTTTGCAGCGGCCTGAACCGTTGCAGACCTCCTGGACCCTGGCGCTGCTGCTTGTCTTTGTACCGGCTGCAGCATTGGCTGCATGGTTGCTTGCGGCTTCTCCACAGGTGGCGACCGGCGAGACGAGAGAATCAGACGATTGTGATCAGGAGACCCATTGATGGGCCGCGCCAAGAAGGTGGTACTCGCCTATTCCGGGGGAGTGGATACCAGTGTCTGCATCCCATACCTGAAGCAGGAATGGGGTGTTGAGGATGTGATCACTTTTGCCGCTGATCTCGGCCAGGGCGATGAGCTGGAGCCGATTCGTCAGAAAGCGCTGGATGCGGGTGCCAGTCAGTCGCTGGTGGGAGATCTGATTGAGCCCTTCATCAAGGATTTCGCTTTTCCGGCGATTCGCGCCAACGCCCTCTACGAAGGCCGTTACCCCCTCTCCACGGCCCTGGCGAGGCCTCTGATCGCGAAGCGCCTGGTGGAGGTGGCCCGGGAAGTGGGTGCCGATGCTGTCGCCCATGGATGCACAGGCAAGGGCAATGATCAGGTGCGTTTCGATGTGGCCATCGCTGCGTTGGCACCGGACCTCAAGGTGCTCACCCCAGCCCGTGAGTGGGGCATGAGCCGTGAGGAGACCATCGCCTACGGCGAACGCTTTGGTCTGCCCGCACCGGTGAGCAAGAAGTCGCCTTACTCGATCGATCTCAATCTGCTGGGCCGCAGCATTGAAGCCGGACCCCTTGAAGACCCGATGGTGGCTCCGCCGGAGGAGGTGTTTGCGATGACGCGATCGGTGCAGGCGGCTCCGGATGCCTCTGAAGAGATCGAGATTGCCTTTGAAGCAGGCAATCCTGTGGCGATCAACGGTCAGCAGCTGGACCCGGTGGCCTTGATCCGTGAAGCCAACCGCCTGGCGGGCACCCATGGCATCGGTCGTCTCGACATGATCGAGAACCGTGTGGTGGGGATCAAATCCCGGGAGATCTACGAAACGCCCGGCCTTTTGCTGTTGATCCAGGCCCACCAGGAACTTGAAAGCCTGACCCTGGCCGCCGATGTGCTGCGCAGCAAGCGGCAGTTGGAAATGCAGTGGGCCGATCTCGTCTACCAGGGCCTTTGGTTTGGCCCTCTCAAGGATGCTCTGGACGGCTTCATGGACCGCACCCAGACCACCGTCAATGGTGTCGTTCGTCTCCGGCTGCACAAAGGAACGGCCACGGTCACCGGCCGCGGTTCAGCCGACAGCAGCCTGTACGTCCCCGAAATGGCGTCCTACGGCAGTGAGGATCAGTTCGATCACCGCGCTGCAGAGGGCTTTATCTACGTCTGGGGTCTGCCGACTCGACTCTGGTCAGCGTCCCAGCGCCGTTCAAGCTGAGCGCTGCCGCTTCTGCAGGAAGTTGAGAAGCCTCAGGCCCGGAAAACGCACAACGTTGTCCGGGTCTGAGCTTCCAGGCAGGGCTGGCTGAGGCCGTTCGATCTGGTCTTGATCAACCTGTTCAGCCAGCAGTTGATAACGCTCCATCAACGGCTCAAGCCGCTGTTGGAAACGTCGTTCAAAGACGTCCGGCAGTTCGGCCAGAAGCTCGTTGTAGGCCTCGATCTCGCCCTCGAGCTCGGAAATTCTCTGTTTCAGCAACTGAATCACTTCAGCGTCGCCATGACGCTCGTTCCAAACAGGTTCGGTTGGCTGAGGTTGGTCGTGTTTCGAATCCATGGGCGGACGGTATCGCCCACCCACGAATCCAACAATGCTGATCAGTCAGCTGATGCAGCGGCTTCGGCCTGTTGCTGTTGAGCAGCTTCGCTGCCGGGCATCACCCGAGGTGCGGGAAGGGGACCTTCCTGCTTCACGGTCAGATAGCGGATCACATCCTCACTGAGGCGCATTGCCTTCTCGAGAACAGCAACGTGCTGGCCATCGCCGTTGTGGCTTAGTTGCACGTAAATGCCTTCCTTGTGCTTCGCAATCGGATAGGCCAGACGGCGCTTGCCACGCATCTGGTTGTCAAGCACGTCGGCACCAGCTTCCACGAGCATGTCGCGGTACTTGGTGAGATGGCTTTCAACTTCCTCCTCCGGAATGTCCGGACGAAGGATGTACATGGTTTCGTAATACGGATCGTGCGTCATGGGCAGCACCGAAGGGGCATCAGGCTCACCGAAGTGAGCGACGGATCCAACACCATATCCCCTGGCGTGCCCCCAAGCTTCAGTAGAGCTGCATGCGTACGGCTTGGCTGATGCCGGGCAGATCCGGTTCGCGACCGCGCCAGCACTCCACCAGGGCGAACAGAAGGATCGCCAGCACCGCCACCACAACCGTGCTGGACAGGGTGCTCAGCAGCAGGCTGCCTCCGGCAATCGGTTGGAGAAGGATCCCAAACGCGAAGCTCAGCACAACGATCACGATGTCGGTGAGCAGGGCCTGCAGGGTGTTGAAGCGCAGGAAGTAGGGAACGGCCGGATTCCGCACCACCGCCAGAAAAAGCACGAAGAACAGCAGCAGGCCACCGAAGGGAACCCCCCGATCCAATTGGATCAGCGGTACTGCAGGAACGATCAGCAGTCTCAGCAACGGGATCTGGTTGAACACACCGTCAGCCCCGAGGCCAAAGGGAATGGCGTCACTCCAGGGGAGCAGGTACACCAGCGGTGCAAGCAGCCGCTGCCAGAGGGGAATCTGCACGGTGGAGCTAGGGATTGTTGGGACCTTAGGTCGCAAGAGCAGTGGTGGCGGCGCTGCGCATCGCCGCGACAGGAACGTCGTCGCGTCCACTCCAGAGCCGCAGCGAGGCAGCACCCTGCTGCACCAGCATCTCGAGGCCATCGATGCAGCGGTGGCCCCGTTGTTGCCCAGCGGCGAGCCAGCTGGTGGGCCTTGGTGTGTAGATCAGGTCGTACAACACCGCTTCTCCGTCCAGGTCTTGCCAGAGCTCGGCCCCCAGTGGCATCGCCTCGGGGTCACCGTGCTGGGCCATGCCCACCGGGGTGGTGTTCACCACGAGAGCGGCTTGAGCCACGCTCTCGTTGAGCTGAACAGCGGTGTCGAGACAGGCCGTCAGGGGGGCGTGGCTCTGCTGCAGATCAGTGATGAAGGCTTGCAGTGCCTCGCTTCGCCGTCCCACAACGGTGATGCTGCTGAGGTTCAGGGTCTGCAGACCGGCGACCACGGCTCGAGCTGATCCGCCGCAGCCGATCACCACGGCATGGAGTCCTGCCCAGGCGTCGTTGGCACCGAGGGGCGCCAGAAAGCCTTCCACATCGGTGTTGGTGCCGAACCAGCCACCGCCCGCTCCCGGAATCAGGGTATTGACGGCACCGAGCCGTTTTGCCAGTGGACTCAGCTCCTCGCAGAGCTCGGCGATGGCTTGTTTGTGGGGGATGGTGACGTTGAGGCCCTGGCAGTCAATGGCTCTGAGACCCTTCAGCACCTGATCAAGGTTTTCGCTTGTGCAGGGCAGGGCCAGGTAGCGCCAGTTGAGCCCCATGCTTTCGAGGGCGGCGTTCTGCATCACCGGCGAAAGCGAGTGGCGCACTGGATTGCCAAGCAGGCCCACAAGGCTGGTGTCGCCGTTGATCATTGCCAGGGCCGGATCGCTCCACCAGCCTGCCTGTTCGGGAACCACACCTCGCCTGTCACCGGGTCTGCTGTGGAGGATGAGCCCATTCAAATCACCATTTCTGGAGGTGGGCACCGATGGGCAAGGTTGTCGGCATTGACCTTGGCACCACGAACAGCTGTGTTTCCGTGATGGAGGGCGGCAAGCCCACCGTGATCGCGAACGCCGAGGGCTTCCGCACCACGCCCTCCGTGGTTGCTTACACCAAGAACCAGGATCAGTTGGTGGGTCAGATCGCCAAACGTCAGGCGGTGATGAACCCGGATAACACTTTCTATTCCGTCAAGCGTTTCATCGGCCGTCGGGTTGATGAGGTGAACGAGGAATCGAAAGAGGTGAGCTACGGCGTCGAAAAGGCCGGCTCCAACGTGAAGGTGAAGTGCCCGGTTCTCGACAAGCAATTCGCGCCTGAAGAGGTTTCAGCTCAGGTGCTGCGCAAGCTGGCCGAGGACGCCGGTAAGTACCTCGGTGAAACCGTCAGCCAAGCGGTGATCACCGTTCCCGCCTACTTCAACGACTCCCAGCGCCAGGCCACCAAGGACGCCGGCAAGATCGCTGGCCTTGAGGTGCTTCGCATCATCAACGAGCCCACCGCTGCGGCTCTGGCCTACGGCCTCGACAAGAAGAGCAACGAACGCATCCTCGTCTTCGACCTGGGTGGCGGCACCTTCGATGTGTCCGTTCTGGAAGTTGGCGACGGCGTGTTTGAGGTGTTGTCCACCGCTGGTGACACGCACCTCGGTGGTGACGATTTCGACAAGGTGATCGTTGATCACCTGGCCGAGACCTTCAAATCCAACGAAGGCATCGATCTGCGTCAGGACAAGCAGGCCCTGCAACGCCTCACCGAAGCCGCTGAAAAAGCCAAGGTGGAGCTGTCCAACGCCACCCAGAGCGAGATCAACCTGCCGTTCATCACGGCAACACCTGAGGGTCCCAAGCACCTGGATCTCACCCTCACCCGCGCCAAGTTCGAGGAACTGGCCTCCAAGCTGATCGACCGCTGCGCCATGCCTGTGGAGCAGGCGCTCAAAGACGCCAAGCTCTCCTCCGGCGAGCTGGACGAGATCGTGATGGTGGGTGGTTCCACCCGCATCCCGGCCGTGCTGGAGCTGGTTAAGCGCATCACCGGCAAAGACCCCAACCAGACGGTGAACCCCGATGAGGTGGTGGCTGTCGGTGCTGCCATTCAGGGCGGTGTGCTGGCCGGCGAGGTGAAGGACATCCTTCTGCTCGACGTCACGCCCCTCTCCCTGGGTGTGGAGACCCTCGGCGGTGTGATGACCAAGATGATCACCCGCAACACCACGGTTCCCACCAAGAAGACCGAGACCTACTCCACGGCTGTGGATGGTCAGACCAACGTGGAAATCCACGTGCTCCAGGGTGAGCGCGAGATGGCCTCCGACAACAAGTCGCTTGGAACCTTCCGTCTCGATGGCATCCCCCCGGCTCCCCGGGGCGTGCCTCAGATCGAGGTGACCTTCGACATCGACGCCAACGGCATCCTCAGCGTCACCGCCAAGGACAAGGGCAGCGGCAAGGAGCAGTCCATCTCGATCACCGGTGCGTCGACCCTCTCGGATTCCGAGGTCGACAAGATGGTCAAGGACGCCGAGGCCAACGCCAGCGCTGACAAGGAGAAGCGCGAAAAGATCGACCTCAAGAACCAGGCCGAAACTCTCGTCTACCAGGCTGAAAAGCAGATGGGCGAACTGGGCGACAAGGTCGATGCCGACGCCAAGGCCAAGCTGGAGGAGAAGCGCCTCAAGCTCAAGGAAGCCACCGAGAAGGATGACTACGACGCGATGAAGACTCTGCTGGAGGAACTGCAGCAGGAGCTCTACACCGTGGGCGCTTCCGTCTATCAGCAGGAAGGGGCTGCAGCTGGTGCTGGCGCGCCTGGCGCTGATGCCGGTGCCGGAGCCAACGCCGGTGGTGGCGATGCCAGTGACGACGTCATCGACGCGGAGTTCACCGAGACGAAGTGATCGGTTGATTCCCGAACTCACTAGGGCCCTGCGGGGCCCTTTTTTTATGCCTGCTCGAGTGATCTCTGCTCGAGTTCAGCGGCGACCCACTCGGCGGTGCCAGGCGTGAGCAGAACGCCGTTGCGATAGTGCCCACTGGCAAGGATCAACCCGGGTTCCAGCTCCTCCAGTAGAGGGGCCGGGCGATCCACGGGCCGGGCCCGCAGGCCACTCCAATGGCCAACTACCGTGGCTGAGCGCAGCCACTCCGGTGCCCGCTCATTCAGGTTGCGCATCAGGCTCAGAGGATCCTCCGAAGCGCGATCGCCCGGTTCCACGGTGGCCCCGAGCAGCAATCGCCCGGGTGCGGTTGGAATCAGGTTGAAGCCCTGATCCACCAGCACCGAGGGCCAGTTGCTCCACGTTGTCGGACCCGTTGTCAGTTCCAGTGACAGGGCCTGGCCCAACACCGGTGTCATCGGTCGGGCCTGGCCCAGCGGTTCCAGCAAGACATCCGAGCTCAGGGCTGTGCAGAGCACCACAAAGTTGTGAACGGAGCTGTCTCCATCGGCGCGATGCACACGCCAGTGGTTGTCGTTGCGCTCCAGATGGACCACCGCCGAGGCATTCAGCTCCACGCTTTGCTCTGCCAACGCCTGTCGCAGGGCCCGTTGCAGCAGCAGGGGATCCACACGACCGTCGTGGCGCGAGTGCAGGCCACCGTGCCTGGCCGTCGGCCAGACCGCTGCCAGGTCGGCGTTGGTGATCATCTGCAGGCCCAGGTCAACGCGCTGGGCGGCCAGCGATTCCATCCGCTTAGCCGCTTGTTCGTCTTCGGCGATTTGCAGCAGGCCCGGATGGAGTTTGAGCTCTAGTTGGTGAGCCTGCAGCGTTTCGATCCACTGCGGCCAGAGCTCCATGCTCCGGAGGCGCAGCCTCCAGCCCCGCCCGCTGCTGCGGCGAAACACGTGGCCCATCAGCACCCCGAGGGATGCTGAGGTTCCACTCAAATCGTTGGCTGATCCCTCGCGATCAACGGACTGGTTCAGGCCAGGGTCGTAAACAGAAACATCGTGCCCTTGCTGGGCCAGATGCCAGGCGGTGCCGAGGCCGATGGCCCCGGCACCAATCACTCCAATGGAGCGGTTCAGTTGAAGGCCTCAGCGGGGATCAGATCGCTGTAGGCATCAAATCCGGCAGCCACGGCGCTGTAGGACTTCTGCAGACGGCTGAAGTCCTGCAGGCGCGCCGCTTCATCCAGATCGGCCAGAGCTTCTTTCAAGGAGCGGGCCACTTTGGTGGCTTCCTTGCGCTCGCTCTTGTCGAGGCGCTGATTGATGTAAAGCATTTCCCGGCTCACTTCCTGCATGGGGCCATGCAGGAGGTTGCGGGTGAACACCCAATCCTTTTCACTCACCAGCCGGGCCAGATCAGGCAGACGGGACTTTGCGTCTTCAAAGGCTGCGGCCTGGCGGCGGATCACGCCCAGGTCGTCAGGACTTATCGCGGCAGCATTGGCAGCAGCCGGGGCCATCAGACCCAGGCTCAAAGCGACGCAGAGGCAGAACGCGGCAAGGCGGCTCAGAGCCTTCAGCATGGTGATCGAAAATTTCCCTGCGACTTTAACCAGCCCCTCCTGCGCGGGAGAATTTTGTTTTTCAAAGCGTTGTTGTGAGTGATGCCACGGTCATCCTTCAGATGATCTGCCCTGATCGGCCGGGCCTGGTCAGCGAATTGGCGGGTTGGGTGGCGGCCAATGGCGGCAGCATTCGTCATGCCGATCACCACACGGATGCGGGAGCCGGGTTGTTTCTCAGCCGGATTGAGTGGCAGCTCCAGGGATTCGGCATTCCCCGGGATGTGCTTCCTGAAGCGGCCCAGTCTCTGGGACAGCGGCTTGGTGGCGAAGCGCAGCTCCACTTTTCAGACGACCATCCCCGTGTGGCGATTTTTGCCAGCAAGCAGAGCCACTGCCTGCAGGATCTGCTCTGGCGGGTTCAAAGCGGGGAGCTGCCGATGCAGGTTCCCCTGGTCATCGCCAACCATCCGGATCTGGAACCCCTGTGTGCATCCTTTGGGATTCCATTTGTTTGTGTTCCCGTCAGTCGGGATACCAAAGCGGAAGCGGAGCAGCGGATTCTGGAGCTGCTTGAACAGAACAAGGTTGAACTTGCGGTGTTGGCCAAATACATGCAGGTGCTGAGCAGTGATTTCCTCGAGCGTTTCCCCCAGGTGATCAACATCCACCATTCGTTTCTGCCAGCGTTCAAGGGTGCTCAGCCGTACCACCGGGCCTGGGACCGTGGGGTCAAGCTCATCGGCGCCACAGCCCACTACGTCACCGAAGATCTGGATGACGGCCCGATCATTCAGCAAACCACCGTTTCCGTCAGCCATCGGGACGAAGTGGAGGATCTGATCCGCAAGGGCCGTGACACGGAACGCCTTGCTTTGGCGCGGGCCCTTCGCTTGCATCTGCGCCGTCAGGTGATGGTCTACCGCGGGCGTACGGCTGTTTTTGCATGACGGCACGTCTGTACGCATGGCTGAGAGGCGACTGTCCGGTCGCCGCATCCCCCTGGGGTTGGTGCTTGTTTCAGCTCGGACTGCTGTTGCTTCCCTCGTCAGTGTTGCTGGCAAGCCTGTTGTTTGTGCCGGCCTTGGTCTTGGGCAGCCTCCGTCGTGAATGCGCCTACTGGCATGACCGCTGGAACTGGCCGCTTCTGTTGGCTGGCGGGCTCATGTTGCTCGGCTGTTTCAGCGCCTTGCGTGCTGACCTGGCTTGGGCAGGTCTGGCTAATTGGCTTCCTTTCTTTTGGGGATTCTGGGGGTTCCAGCCCTATGTGGCGGAGGCGGGGGCACGCCGCCGAACGGCGCTCTGGATGGTGGCGGGCACGGTGCCTGTTGTGGTGACTGGATTGGGTCAGTTGTGGTTGGGTTGGCAGGGTCCCTGGCAGTTCTTGGGGGGCCTGGTGATCTGGTTCATGGCTCCTGGAGGTGAGCCGGAGGGCCGGCTGTCGGGTTTGTTCGATTACGCCAACATCGCCGCGGCCTGGTTGGCGCTGGTGTGGCCGTTGATGCTGGCGGCCCTGGTGCAACCCGGACTCGATCGCCGACGTCGGAGTGTTGTGCTGATCCTGGCTGTCGCTTTGGTGACGGCTCTCGTGCTCACGGAATCCCGCAACGGCTGGGGCGCATTGGTGCTGGCGGTGCCCCTGGTGCTTGGACCGGTGAGTTGGTCCTGGTTGCTGCCCCTGTTGGCCCTGGGATTGATCCCTGTTCTGCTGGCGGTGTGGCCCGGTATCCCGGAGCTGCTCCAGGACCCTGCCCGGGCCTTGGTGCCTGAGTCGGTGTGGTCACGGCTCAGCGACAGCCGCTATGCGGGGGAGCGTGTCTTGGCCTCTACCCGTCTCAGTCAGTGGGGTGTGGCTTTGCAGTTGATCGCTGAACGCCCATGGCTGGGCTGGGGTGCTGCCGCTTTTTCTGTGCTGTACCCCTTGCGCACGGGCAAATGGCATGGCCATTCCCACAACCTGCCATTGGAGCTGGCTGTTAGCAGTGGGGTGCCGGCGGCGCTTGCGCTGGTGGCTCTGGTGCTGGCGTTGTTGATCGTCTCCTTGCGCTGCGGTCGCATGGGTTTGTTTGATCGTGCTTGGTGGGCTGCGGTGCTGGTGCTGGTGGTGCTTCACGGCACTGATATGCCGTTCTTTGACAGCCGCCTCAACATTGCCGGTTGGATTCTGTTGGCCGGGCTGCGCAGTCGGATTCGGCAGACCAAGACAGCAGCGTTTAGCCCAGGTTGAGGGCCTCTTGCCTGTGTTCCTGCAGCTTCTCCTGACTCAAGGGGCCATCGAGATGGCACCAGGGCAACACCGCGTCAGAGGCCCATTCATCGTGCACCACGCTCTCCCAACTGGGAGGCAGCGGTAAGACAACGCCTGCGCTGCGGGCTTCAGGAAGTTCACCGGCCAGGGCCGCTCGGTAGGCCTTTTTCCAACCCCCCAGGCTTTCCTGGGAGCCGCGCACCGCTGCGATTACGGGGGCCAGGCGCCGGTCGCTTCGAGACAGCAGGGCCTGAATCACGCTCCAGCCATAGCTTTCCGGGCGCAGATCAATGCCTTTGGGTTTGAGACGTTTCGCCAGCAGCTTCAGGCGTTTTTCCGCTTCGGGGCGTACCCCTTGCCATTGGAACGGGGTGTGTGCCTTCGGCACAAAGGTGCTCACCCCCAGGGTGAAGCGCAGCCCAGGGGTGCCTTTCTTCAGGCTCAGCAGCAGCGCTGCAGTGCTTTCCACATCGTCGTTGTCT
Source organism: Synechococcus sp. MU1651 (assembly GCF_023630635.1). NCBI lineage: Bacteria > Bacillati > Cyanobacteriota > Cyanophyceae > Synechococcales > Synechococcaceae > Synechococcus > Synechococcus sp. MU1651. The sequence goes on along the minus strand of NZ_JAKUHJ010000003.1, from coordinate 135,960 downwards.
TCACAGGGAAGTCCCACCATTCCGTAGAGCTTCAAGGCCTTGAGGCCTCCTTGCTTGGCATGGCGGGCGGCGGCTTCGATTTCTTCGCCGCTGAGCTTTTTGTTCACCACGCGGCGCATGCGCTCGCTGCCGCTTTCGATTGCGATGGTGAGGGATTTGCTGCCTCGCCCTGCCAACACAGCCGCCAGCTTCGGAGTGACCGTTGCGGCCCGCACGGAACTGACGCTGACGCGTAGGTCATCGAAGCGATCTTGGGCTAGCCAATGGAGTAGATCGCTGAACTGGGGGTGCTGGGTTACGGACGCTCCCAGTAGGCCGAGGCGTTTGGTGGCTTTAAGGCCTTTCTCGACCGCCGGGATCAGCCCGTCATCCAACGACGGTGTTCGGAACGGCAGGGTCAGATAGCTGGCCAGGCAAAAGCGGCACAGTTCCGGGCAGCTGCGCACCACTTCCACCATGTGGATGTCAGGCCACGCCGCTTCCGGCGTGATCACCGTCGAGTGGCTGAGGCTGTTGCCGCGCCATGTCTGTTTGGCCACCCGTTCTGGAAGAGTTGCATCCACCGGTGCCACCCCTAAAAGGGTGCCGTCCGCTGCATAGCGGGGTGCATGGAGCTCCGGCACGTAGATCCCTGGAACTCGGGCTAGATGCTGCAGTTGTTCGGCTCGGGGTTGGCCCTTCACGCTCTGCAGGGCATCGATAAAGGCGGGCAGCAGATCCTCGCCATCGCCCAGCAGCACGACATCAAAAAATGGTGCAAGGGGCTCGGGATTGGCGGTCAGTACAGGTCCGCCACCAAACACGATTGGATGCTCGTCGGTGCGCGCGTGGCTCCAGATCGGGATGCGCTGCTGTTCCAGCAGATCGAGCAGGACTGGTCCGTCGAGTTCCCAGCTGAGAGAAAGCCCAAACAGGTCGCAGTGCCGGTGGGGTGGATCTCCTTGATCCGTGAACAGCCGGCGCACGTCGACGTCGGTCCGCATCGCGAGGGTGGACCAAACGATCTGATAACCAAGGCTGGTGATGCCCACGGTGTAGGTGCTGGGAAAGGCCAGCACCGTGCGCAGGGCTCCGGGTTCCGGCGTGGCCGGATCGAACAGCAGCGTTTCCTGGTTCAGCTGGGGCCTCCTGGTGGGCCTGATGGCGGGGTTGGCGGCGTGAACGGACGTCTGTAGCGGTTGAGCTTCATGGCCATCCGATCTTCAGCGTCGAGTTCCATGCCCATCTGACGTTCGTAGATCGAGTGGGGGTGGAACAGTCGGGCGATCACAAAGCTGGTGAGGCAGGCCACCAGGATCGGTTTGAGGATCAGCAGATCCTTGGTGAGGGCAAAGGCCAGGAACATCGCCGAGATCGGCGTGCGGGAACAGCCGGCCACGAAGGCGCCCATGCCCGCGAACACATAGGTGGTGGGCACATGGCCGGTGAGGGCCTCAACGCCGGATCCACCGGCCAGGCCAATGGCCCCTCCCAGCGTCAGCATCGGCATGAACAGTCCCCCTGGCGCTCCTGAGCCCGCCGCCAGTCCGGTGCTGAAGAAGAGCACCACAAAGCTGGCGAGGGCCAGGCTGATATCGGCTTTTCCGGCTCCAATCAGATGCTTCAGTTCGCTGGGGTTATGGAAGGCATCCGGCAGGGCTGCATAGACGCAGCCCAGCACGAGCCCGCTCACGGTCATGCGCAGGATCAGTCGGTCCCCGAACCAACGGTTGCCCTGCCGCTGCATGGTGAGCACGTAGCGGGTGTAAAGCTCCGCCAGCACACCGATCACCACACCGAGAGCCACCAGATACAGCAGATCCACTGGTAGGAAGCGCACCAGGGGGGTGTACTCCCGTTCCAGTTGAAATCCGATGGTGCTGTTGAGCCCGCCGCCCCCGGGGTTGAGGCCGAGAAAGCCGAGCACATCCGCCAGGGTGTCGGCCGAGAAGGTGGTGATGATCACCAGCAGCAGCACCACGGGCCTGGCGGAGTGGAGCAGCTCCTCGATCGCGTAGATGAATCCACCGATGGGAGCACTGAACACGGCGGCAATACCGGCACCACCACCGGCGGCCACAATCACCCGGCGAAAGGCCACCGGTGCCCGCAGCCAGCGGGACATCTGCCAGGCCACGGAGCCGCCCATCTGAACGGCGGGGCCTTCCGGGCCCAGGGGGAAACCTGAGCCGATGGCAATGATGCCGGCCACCAGTTTCACCAGGCCCACCCGAAGCCCCATCGGAACTGACCGGTGGCGCAGGAAGCCCATGATGTGGGTTATCCCGGCTCCGCCAGCGGCCGGAGACAGGTTGGTGATCAACCAGGCCGAGACCATGCCGCCGATGGCCCCGAGGGCGGGGAGCACCACCCAGGCTGGAAATTCATCGAGCAGGTCGAGTCGCCAATCCCGCAGCAGGTTGATGCCGCTGGTGAACAGCAGGCCGGTGATCGCAGCCCCAAGGCCCGTGAGCGCCAGAGCCAGAACCACCACCAGCCAGCGGCGTTCCAACAACCTCCTGATGCTTCGGCTGGAGCCCAGGAGGTGGCGTCGTTGCTTGGGTTCGCTCAGGGATGGCACAGATGAGGTGATCCGGGATCAGGCCTGAGCCAGAACAGTTGCTTCGTCGTCAGCACTGACCACGCGCCCTTGGTCTTCAAAGCCGCTGATCTGATCGAAGTTCAGGTAGCGGTAGAGCTCATCGGAGAGGGGATCGATCTTCTCGGCCGCAATGCTGCGGTATTCCTCCGGGGTGGGAATGCGTCCCAGCTGGGCGCAGACGGCGGCCAGTTCGGCGCTGCCCAGGTACACCTGAGCACCTTTGCCCAGGCGGTTGTTGAAGTTGCGGGTGCTGGTGGAGAACACGGTGGTGTTGTCCTCCACGCGGGCCTGGTTGCCCATGCAGAGGGAGCAACCCGGCATCTCCATGCGGGACCCGGCGGCTTCGAAGGTGGCGTAGTAGCCCTCCTCTTTCAGGGTCTCTTCGTCCATCCGCGTTGGGGGACAGACCCACAGGCGCGCCGTGTTCTGGCCGGTGCCTTCCAGCACCTTGGCCGCGGCGCGGTAGTGGCCAATGTTGGTCATGCAGGAGCCGATGAACACCTCCTGCACAGGGTCACCAGCCACCTCGCTGAGCAACTTCACGTTGTCGGGATCGTTGGGGCAGGCGACCACCGGTTCGGTGAGCTCGTCGAGGTTGATTTCCAGCACTTCCGCGTACTCCGCGTCTGCATCAGCACTCATCAGCTGGGGGTTCGCCAGCCAGGCCTCCATCTCCTTGATCCGGCGGGCCAGGGTGCGGGCGTCGCTGTAGCCGCGGGCGATCATGTTCTTCAGCAGCGCCACGTTGCTGCGCAGGTATTCGCTCACGGTGTCTTCGGAGAGCTTGATCGTGCAGCCGGCGCAGGAGCGTTCGGCGCTGGCATCGGTGAGTTCGAAGGCCTGTTCCAGCTTCAGGTCGGGCAGACCTTCGATCTCCATGATCCGGCCGTTGAACAGATTCTTCTTGTTGGCCTTTTCAACGGTGAGCAGTCCCCGCTGAATGGCCACCCAGGGGATGGCATTCACCACGTCCCGGAGCGTGACACCCGGTTGCAGGGAACCGCTGAAGCGCACCAGCACCGATTCAGGCATGTCCAGTGGCATGGCGCCGATGGCGGCTGCAAAGGCCACCACCCCAGAGCCGCCTGGGAAGGAAATGCCGAGGGGGAAGCGGGTGTGGCTGTCGCCGCCGGTGCCGACGGTGTCGGGCAGAAGCATCCGGTTCAGCCAGCTGTGGATAATGCCGTCACCGGGCCGAAGGGCCACGCCACCGCGCTGGGCGAAGAAGTCGGGCAGTTCGTTCTGGGTCTGCAGATCCACCGGCTTCGGATAGGCGGCGGTGTGGCAGAAGCTCTGCATCACCAGGTCGGAGGAGAAGCCCAGGCAGGCCAGTTCCTTCATCTCGTCCCGCGTCATCGGGCCGGTGGTGTCCTGGGAGCCGACGGTGGTCATCAGCGGTTCGCAGCTGGTGCCGGGTCGGACGCCTGCAAGACCACAGGCCTTGCCCACCATCTTCTGCGCCAGGGTGAAGCCCTTGCCGGTGTCTGCCGGGGCTGAGGGGCGGATGAACAGATCCGAAGGGGTGAGGCCAAGCTTGGCGCGCACCTTGTCGGTGAGGGCGCGACCGATCATCAGGGGGATGCGACCACCGGCCCGCACCTCGTCGCTGATCGTGGTGGGCTTCAGCTCGAACCGACTCACCACCTTGCCGTCCCGTTCGATCGTGCCGGCGTGGGGGCGAATGGTGATCACATCACCGGTGTTCAGGTCGGTGACATCGCATTCGATCGGCAGGGCACCGGAGTCTTCAGCGGTGTTGAAGAAGATCGGGGCGATCTTGCCGCCAAGGATCACGCCGCCTGCCCGCTTGTTGGGCACATGGGGGATGTCATTGCCGGTGTGCCAGAGCACCGAATTGATGGCGCTCTTGCGGGAGCTGCCGGTTCCCACCACATCACCGACATAGGCCACGGGATGGCCTTTCTCTTTCAGGCTTGCGATGGTCTGCAGCCCCTCTGGATCGCGGGTCTCGAGCATCGCCAGGGCATGGACGGGGATGTCCGGCCGGGTGGTGGCGTGGGTGGCCGGCGACAGATCGTCCGTGTTGGTTTCGCCTTCAACCTTGAACACCGTCACGGTGATGCTCTCGGCCAGTTCGGGCTTGGCGGTGAACCACTCGGCTGCGGCCCAGCTGTCCACAACTTGCTTGGCGAAGCGGTTGTCCGCCGCCAGATCCATCACTTCGTTGAAGGCGTCGTAGACGAGCAGCGTTCGGCTGAGTCCTTCAGCAGCACAGCCAGCCAGCGCAGGGTCGGAGTGCTTCAGCAGCTCGATCAGGGCGGCGACGTTGTATCCCCCCACCATCGTTCCCAGCAGGCGGGTGGCCTCCAGTGGTGACACCAGGGGGCTCTTGGCGTCTCCCTGAGCCACGGCACTCAGCCAGGTGGCCTTCACGTAAGCCGCTTCATCCACCCCCGGGGGGATCCGCTCGCTGAGCAGGTGCAGCAGGAACTCCTCCTCGCCGGCGGGAGGGTTGTGCAGCAATTCGGTCAGTCCCTGGGTCTGCTCGGCGTTGAGCGGAAGAGCGGGAACGCCCTGGGCTTCCCGGGCGGCGGCCAGCTCGCGGTAAGCGCTCAGCATGGAGATCTCTGTTCAGGGATGACCACCATTCTTCCGGACCGTGTCTGTTGCCAGTGAGCGGGGTGCGTAGCCTTGGTCGGAGTCTCGCGTCCAGTCATGGCCACCACCTCCGATTTGCATGTGGTGGAGACACGTCCCTTGGTGGCTCCTGCCGTGTTGCATCAGGAGCTGCCCATGGACGCGGCGGCGCTCGAGACCGTGGCGTCTGCCCGCCGGCGTATTCAAGAGATCCTCAGTGGCCGTGATCAGCGTCTGCTGGTGGTGGTGGGCCCCTGCTCTGTTCATGACGTCAAGGCTGCCCGGGAGTATGCCCAGCGCTTGGCTCCGATCCGCGAGCGCCTGAAGGATCAGCTCGAGGTGGTGATGCGGGTGTATTTCGAGAAGCCGCGCACCACGGTTGGTTGGAAGGGACTGATCAACGACCCCCATCTCGACGACTCCTACGACATCAACACCGGTCTGCGGCGGGCCCGGGGACTGCTGTTGGATCTCGCCCGGGAGGGGATGCCTGCTGCAACGGAACTGCTCGATCCCGTTGTTCCGCAGTACATCGCTGATTTGATCAGTTGGACCGCGATCGGCGCCAGGACGACGGAAAGTCAGACCCACCGTGAAATGGCCTCAGGGCTGTCGATGCCGATCGGCTACAAGAACAGCACCAACGGCAGCGCCACCATCGCGATCAATGCCATGCAGGCGGCAGCCAAGCCGCATCACTTCCTCGGCATCAATCGCGATGGTCATGCCTCGATCGTCAGCACCACGGGCAATCCCTACGGCCACCTCGTGCTCCGCGGCGGCAGCCAGGGCAGCAATTACCACTTGGAAGCTGTGCAGGAGTCCGCAGCCGAGTTGAGCAAAGCCGGTCTGCAGGATCGTCTGATGGTGGATTGCAGCCATGCCAACAGCAACAAAGACTTCCGCCGACAGGCGGAGGTGCTGGCCAGCGTTGCCGAGCAGTTGCGGGGGGGCTCCAATCACGTGATGGGCGTGATGATCGAGAGCCATCTGGTGGAAGGCAACCAGAAGCTCAACGCCGACCTGACGCAGCTCATCTATGGCCAGAGCGTCACGGATGCCTGCATCAGCCTCGAGACCACCGAAACCCTGTTGGAGGATCTGGCCGCGGCCGTGGCCAGTCGCAAACAGACGGTTACCGCCTGAGCATCAACGCCTTGGTTCAAACCACCAGTTGACTCCACAGCACCCCCACGCTGAGGGGAACGCTGAGGTTGTCGAGACCGCTCCAGCTGAGCTGCTCCAAACCGGTTGCTATGGCCACCATGCCAAGGGCTGCTGGCAGGGACAGGTCCGCCCCCGACCATCGCGCCAGGCCGATCAGCACCAGGCCTGAGACAACGGCCATGGTCATCGTGCCGACGCTTGATTTGGTCTGACCAAACAGAACCCACTTCGGGGACGCGACGTTGCGGCCGATCAACCCTGCAAGGCCATCCCCCAGGGCCATTACCAGAACCCCGGCGGACACCGCATCGGCTCGGGTTGGCCAGAACAGTAGAAGCAGCGTTGTGATTGCGATGCCGTAGGCGATGGTGCCGTAGCTGTTGCGATCAACATCCTCAACGGCGGGGATGAAGCGCCATTGGTGGTTAATCGTCGTCAAAACGGTGATCACCGCCGCAACAGGCAGGGCAACAACGAAGGGAATTTCAAAGAACCAGGCCAAAGGAACCACGGCTCCGGTTCCGATGTGCACGATTTTTCGGCTTAGTTCCCGTTGATTCGGCCGAAGCCGACGGCACAACACCGCGCCCGCTATCACCATCGCCATCCAGGTCAGGATGGCGATGGGTCCGGTGATGGAAAGCAAGTGGCTTAGGCGGCTTGTTGGTGGTTGGTCATAGCGCGCAGCTTGAGAATCGCTTTGGCCTCCAGCTGTCGGACGCGCTCACGCGACACATTGATCTGACGACCGATTTCGGCAAGGGTCAGAGGCTCTTCACCACCAAGACCGAACCGCAACTTCAGAATCTTCTGCTCGCGCTCGTTCAACTGCGAGAGCCAGCCCCCCAGATGTTCCTTCTGGATGCTGCGATCCATCCCCTCCATCGGTTCTTCACCGTTGGGATCCGGGATCAGTTCACCCAGGGTGCTGCGATCTTCCTCGCCACGAGCATGGGCATCTAGGGATGCACAAGGTGCGCTCTGGGAGATCAGATCCTCCAGTTCCCGGGGCTCGATGCCCATGGCACTCGCCAACTCCAGCCGATTCGGTTGACGACCGAAGCGGTGGGACAGTTCCCGGGAGATGCGACGCATCTTGGAGAGCTTTTCGCTGATGTGGATAGGCAGGCGAATGGTGCGGGCGCTGTTGTCGATGGCCCGCGTCATGCCTTGGCGAATCCACCAGTAGGCATAGGTGGAAAATTTGTAGCCCATGGCGGGGTCGAACTTGTCGACCGCTCGCTCCAGGCCGATGGCACCTTCCTGAACCAGATCGAGCAGCTCCAGGCCCTGGTTCTGGTATTTCTTCGCCACGCTCACCACGAGGCGGAGGTTGGCGGCCATCATCCTGTCGCGGGCCCGTTTGCCCATGCGGATCTTGTGGCGATGCCGGGAGGTCAGCTCCTCTTCCGGTAGCTCCTGAAGTTGCTTCATCGCTTGCACATGGTGTGCAAGTTCGATCTCTTCAGCTGCCGTCAGCAAGGGGATACGCCCGATGCTGCTCAGATAAAAACCGATGGAGTCGGTGGCAAGTCGCCCACCTTGTCGAGTTGATGGTCGACGTCCGGTGGACGGCAACGCAGGTTCCTTCCTGGACGACTGTTTTGTCGTGCCGGAAGATTCCAGAGGGATCCCCATCACCCTGGTCTCCTGAATGAATTTGGGCTGAACTTAGCACCAGGCAACAGTGTTGACTGTTTCGAATCGAAAGAATTTCAGGAGCTGAATCTTTGGGCTTTCAAAACAACTGATTTGGCTGTGATCGTGCAGGCTTCAAGTTTGTTTTTGAAGGAATGTTGTATCGGATGTCACGGACGCAATCCCTTTGAAAACCAAAAGAATCACAAGGATTGGATGCCGTTGCTCCATTCCTTGATCAATTGAATCTGGGAATTGCGTTCTGAGGTGTCGTTTTCGGGTTTGCGCTGCACAAATGTGCCGTCGCTCTGCATGTCCCAGGCGGCCTGGTTGTCATTCAAGTACAGCTGTAGCAGGCGTTCCAGTTTCTGGCGATGCTCGGGGTCTTCGATCGGAGTGACTGCTTCAATGCGGCGGTCGAGGTTGCGGCTCATCCAGTCGGCACTACCGATGTACACCTCCGGTGAGCCGCCGTTGGCGAACGAAAAGATTCTCGAGTGTTCCAGGAACGGGCCGATGATGCTGATCACACGAATGTTTTTACTCAGTCCTTCACATCCGGGATAGAGGCTGCACATGCCGCGAATGATCAATTCGATCGTCACTCCGGCTTGGGAGGCTTCATAAAGAAGCGCAATGATCGTTGGGTCCACCAGGGAATTCATCTTGGCTCGGATCACGGCTTCTCGGCCCTGCTGAGCATGTTCAATTTCGCGGCGAATTAACAGCTCCATGCCTTTCCGCAGGGTGACGGGGGCCACGAGCAGGCGACGAAAACTTTGCTGCTTGGAAAAACCGGTGAGGTAATTGAACAGTTCCACCAGGTCTTGCCCCAGTTCCTGGTTGGCGGTGAGCAGGCCCAGGTCGGTGTAGAGCTTGGAGGTTTTGGAGTTGTAGTTGCCCGTGCCGATGTGCACATAGCTCTGCAGCTTGTCTTTCTCCTTGCGCACCACCAGAACAATCTTGGTGTGGGTTTTCAGCCCCAGCACCCCGTAGACCACATGCACTCCGGATTGCTCCAGGTGCCGGGCCCATTGGATGTTGTTGTCTTCGTCAAATCGTGCTTTCAATTCCACCAGTGCCATCACCTGCTTGCCGTTTTCGGCGGCACGGATCAGTGCAGCGATGATCGGCGAGTCTTTGGAGGTGCGGTAGAGCGTCATCTTGATGCCCATCACCTGGGGATCGTCCGCTGCCTGGTTGATGAACTCTTCGACGGTTGTCGAGAAGAGGTCATAGGGATGGTGCAGAAGGATGTCCTGACGGCGAATCACCGAGAAGATCGATCTGAACTCATCCGGCTTGATTGCTCCCTCGTCCAGCAGGTGTTGCTGACTGCGGGCTAGCACCGTCGGTGTCTGACCTCCGTGGCTTTGGCTCTTGAGTTTCGGCAGCGGTAGGGCAGTGAGGCTGAGCAGGTCGTCCAGGCCCAGAGGACCATCAATCACATAGAGGTCTTCCTCTTCAACGCTGAGTCCTGTCATCAGCATCTCCACCACGTCCTGAGGCATTTCGTTGGGCACCTCGAGGCGCACCACCTCACCGCCCATGCGTCGCTTTCGCAGTCCCTGTTCCAGGGCCAGCATCAGGTCATCGGCTTCCAGATCCCTCAGTTCCAGATCCGCATCCCGCGTCACGCGGAAGAAGTAGTGCCCCTCGATCGTCATGCCAGGGAACAGCTCCTTCAGGTTGAAGGCGATCACCTGCTCGAGGGCGATGGCGGTGTGAACGGGTTTGTGCTCCAGGCCGCTCAGATTCGAGGGGATGGCGATGAAGCGAGGCAGATTTTTCTGGGGAACTTTCACCCGGGCAAATTGCCGTTGCCCTGTTTCCGGATCAACAACCACGGCCGCAACATTGAGGCTCAGGTTGCTGACGAAGGGGAACGGATGGGCCGGGTCAACCGCCAGGGGGGTGAGCACCGGAAACACTGAGGTCTGGAAGGTGTCGTCAACCCACTGGCGTTGGTCGTCGTTCAGCTGTTTGTAATCGAGCAGCTCAACCTTCTGTTCCAGCAGCTTCGGCCTCAGTTGCTGGCGGTAATGCAGCTGTTGCTCCCGCAGCAGGGGAATCAGGCGCTCTCGGATCGCCAGCAGTTGTTCCAAGGGCGATTTGCCATCCTCACTTGGCTTGCTGACGCCCGCCTCCACCTGAGACTTCAGTGACGCCACGCGAACCATGAAGAATTCGTCGAGGTTGTTGCTGAAGATGGCGCTGAACTTGGCTTGATCGAGCAGAGGTGTGCGTGGATCCAGGGCCTGGGCCAGCACCCTCTCGTTGAAGGCGATCCAGCTCAGCTCCCGGTTGATGTAGTGCTCCGGAGCTAAGGCTGCTGCGCACATGGGCTGAACGGCTCGGCGCTTGTGTCGTTAGCCGAAACGTAGCAATCAGGACTGGCTTGGTTGTGTGTCGGAGATGTCCGGCAGTGGGCTGCCGGCCACCAGGCCGATCACGATCACCAGCACGGTTGCCGCAGCTGCAAACGGGCTCACTGGACCCAGCAGGTCGTAGCTCAAGCCCGCCAGGGGGGGGCCGAGGAAACTGCCCAAACTCTGCAGGGCCTGAAGGCTGCCGAGGGCGCTGCCTTGCCCCTCCCGACCCAGGCGCCGTGACACCAGGCTGCGCAGGCTTGGTGTGACCAAGCCGGTGCCTAAGGCGAGGATGCCGACGGCGGTGAAGATGACGCCGGCCCGATCGGATGCGCCGACGCTGGGGATCAGCAGGCATCCAATGATCACCAGGCCCAGGCCCAGCAAGGTCAGACGCCATTCACCAAACCGTTTCACCAGCGGCCCGATCAGCCCTCCCTGGACCACGGTGGCGACGACCCCCACCACAAGGAAAGCGGTGGTGGCCAGCTCAGGGCCCCAGCCGAAGCGTTGTTTGAAATAGAGCACCAGGATGGCGGTGAAGCCATTGAAGGCCAGGAAGAACAGGAAAAAAGCTCCGCACAGTCGCCCCACGCTGGGATTCATCAGCACCTGGCTCAGCCGTGCAAACGGATTGAGGTCGCGTTTTCTGGGCAGGTCTTTGCGGGACTCCTGGGGATGGGTTTCCGGCAGCAGATTGAGCACCACCAAGAGGTTGAGTGCAGCGAAGCCTGTGGCCACCCAAACGGGAAGGGACACGGCCACCCGGGCCAGTTGCCCGCCAACGAAGGGGCCGAGGATGAACCCCAAGCCAAAGGCCACGCCGATCAAGCCAAAGGCACGGGCTCGCTTGTCGGGAGGCGTGATGTCGGCGAGCACGGCGCTGGCTGTTGCCGCTGTACCGCCACTGATGCCGTCAATGATTCGTGCTGCGAACAGCAACAGCAGGGGCAGCAGGCTTTGGCTGGGCCAAGGCAGTGAAACCGTCACCGCAAACAGGCCGAGCCCCACCACGGATCCTGCGACGCAGATGCTGATCACGGGGCGGCGGCCGTAGCGATCACTGAGTGCTCCGATCAAGGGAGTGACGAGGAACTGCGCCAGGGCATAGCTTCCCGCCAACAGTCCCAGGGTTCGTCCGTCTGGGGCGAACTGGGCTAAGAGAAAGGGCAACAGCGGAAAAACAATGCTTTCGCTGAGGCGGTCGTTGAGCAGCGTGAGAAACGCGCTGAGCAGTGTGGGAATCCGAGGACGCTGCAAGCTTGCTGCCACGCAGGAGAGACTCACATTCCCACAGGCGGCTCCATGGCTTTGCGTCCGATCGCTCCGGAAGATCACCCGCTGTTGCGGGAGATCTATGCCGATGCGATCGAATCGCTGGCTCCCCTCCTTTATTCAGAGGAACAAGTCAGGGCCTGGGCGGCCTTGGCTTGGTTGCCCGGCGTGCTCGATGCGAGTTTTCGGGAGGGCTCGGGATGGCTCACCACGGATGGTTCGGCCTTTGCGATCCGCCATCCGGAAGATCGTCTTTCGTTGCTTTACTGCCGCGGTTGTGCCTCGAGGCGGGGGCATGGCAGTGCCCTCCTGAACCGGATTGAGGCGGATGCGCTGGCGTCCGGCGTTCAACAATTACGAACGGAGGCCAGCCAGTTCAGCCGACCGTTGCTGGAGCGATGGGGCTGGTGTGTGGAAGCGCCGGAGACGATCCTGATTGGAGGCGTTCCGTTCGAGCGCTATCGGATGGTCAAGCTGCTTCGCCAAGCGCAGAGTTGATCAAGCTGGGCTTGGGCCTGGCCCGTCTCCAGAACGGACGCTGCCCGTTGAATGCCCTGTTCCAAGGAATCACTGCAGCCGGCGAACCACAGATAGGCGCCGGCGTTCCAGCGCAGGGCGTCGCAGAGAGGACCCTTGTTCTGAAGGGCGTTTCGTGCCTGCTCAGCCCAGGTGGTGTCGTCAGCCCATTCCACGTCGGCGTCGTGACAGCCATGGTCACGGGGGTGCAGGATCAATCGCTCCGCTTTGCCATTCCGCACCCGGGCCGTGATGCAGGCTCGGCCGATGGGCAGGTCGGTGCCTCCTTCCAACCCCTTCACGGTGAGTACATCGGTTTCGCCGGCTTGCTTGAGGGCTTCCCAGGCGCGGGCTTCTGTTGGTGGGTGGACAAAGCCACTCACAAGGAGGTGGTCGCCTTGGTGGGGTGTCCAGAGCAGTTCCAGGCTGGCAACCGGGGGACGCTTGCCCAGTTCTTCGCGGTAGCCGATCAGGGTTTCCGCGATGGGGAAATGATCCGGCTGGTGAATCAGGGCGAAGCCGTTCTGCTGGAACCCGTCTGCAACGGCGCTGATCGGTAGACCTGTGAGGTCCAGATCGAGAAGGCGCAACAGATCAACAGCGGTGACGCCGTATTTGATTGGCATCCGGTCACCGCCCTGCAGAACCACCGGCTGACCACAGGCCAGCAGCACCAACGCGGTGAGCGGGTAAATCGGCGCTGTACGCGTGCGCCCGTCGTAGGGCATGCCGAAACACAGCGGTGCTCGACTGCCAGCAGTGGATTGCAGCACCGGGCCGTGGGCTCGGTAGGTGTCGAGCATCCCCGTGAGTTCCTGAGGTTCGGGCCGTCGGATGCGATGGGCAATCAGGAAGGCGCCGATCTGTGCGGGCGTTGCTTCGCCCTGCAGCATCAGCTCCATGGCATCAGCCGCTTCCTCGCGACTCATGCCTTTGCTGGTGTGTTCACCGCTTCCCACCTTGCGCAGATGCTGCTTGAAGCGGTCGCGGCCGGAGAGAACTGCGTTCGTCAAGGGTCCGGCCTCAAGCTGTGGGCAGTCTTCAGGAGCGACTGACCCGGCAGGGGTAGCAATTGCTACGAAAGTTCAGGGGCTGCTCAGCCGGGATAGCCCCTCGAAGCTGCCATGGCGTGGATGCTGCGGGTGGTGGCGTCCTTCGGCGTAATAAAGCCGCTCCAGCATCAGGTGCGGAGCGGTGGTTGATGGCAGAAATTGCGCCTGAAGCAGGGTCGCCATGGATTGGAAAAATTGGCTCATTTCAAATTCCTTCATTAGAAATAATTCCACACGCATCATGGGCCTGTTGGCTGTGCTTGTTGCTTCAAAATGGGCTGTTGTTTTGTAGTTAATGCTTCATTGTTCAGTCAGCGTTTGCGCAACAGTTTCACTGCTGCTGAGACGTTCCAGCTTGGAACGCTGTTTTTGAAGCGGCCATAACAAATTTTCGTTCAATCATGACTGTTACTGCTGCCTTGATGGCTGCCAAGAAAGCCAAGGCCATGAGCTTTGCCGATTTGGAGGCGGCCATGGGCCTTGATGAGGTCTGGATTGCTTCCTTGTTCTATGGACAAGCCACGGCCTCCAAGGAAGAGGCTGAAAAGCTGGCTGAGCTGCTCTCCCTTGACCCAGCCATCACCGCCGCTTTGCAGGAGTTCCCCACCAAGGGAAGCCTCGATCCGGTTATCCCCACTGATCCCTTGATCTACCGCTTTTACGAGATCATGCAGGTTTATGGCATGCCCCTGAAGGATGTGATCCAGGAGCATTTTGGTGACGGCATCATGAGCGCGATCGACTTCACGCTTGATGTGGACAAAGTGGAGGATCCCAAAGGTGATCGCGTCAAAATCACCATGTGCGGCAAGTTCCTGCCTTACAAAAAGTGGTGAACAACCAAGTGTCTTGATTGAAGACATCAAGCCCCGCTGTTGCGGGGCTTTTTTATTGGCGGAATTGTTGGCTCAGTTGGGTGCTGGCCATTTTCCGCCGAACGTCATCATTCAGCTCCTGGCTCAACTCAAGCAGGCAGCGCTGACTGGCGGGTGTGGCGATGCAACCGAGCGCGCGGAAGGCTGCCTCGGCAACAGGCAGGGAACCGTTGCCACAAAGTTCTGCCAGCTTTTCGCTGATTAACACGCCATCGCGGCGTTGCAGAACCCGAATTGCGGCCACAACGACTGGATCGCGAAAATCATTCAACACCTCTTGGCAGAACTGCAGCAGTTCACCGTCGTCCAGGCAGTGGGACCGGAAGCTGAGCAGTTGAAGACCGGCAAGTCGGTGCAGTTGGCCCGGGTGATGCAGGCAATTCACCACCACCGATTCGGGAACTTCGGCCCCCCAGCAGGCGAGAGCTTGAACCACCATCAGGTTGGCGTCCTCATCGTCTGAGGTTTGCTCGAGTTGAGCCAACAACCAATCGCGGGCCTCGCTTTGGTGGCACAGCCCTGCCGCCATCACCAAATCGGGCAGAACCCCATGGCTGGCAAGGAGGTCTTGGATTACGGGCCAGCCGCGCTCGGCCTGCATGCCCAGTTTTTCGCAGAGGGCTCGCCGCAGATCAACAGAAAGGCTGGGGGAGTAGACCTCCCCCAGCCAAGCGGGCTCCAAAGGAGCGCGTCGAGATCGGGCGAGCCGTTCCCAGAGAACGGCTTCGTCGTTCATGGATGGATCAGCGGGCACCCAGTTCAGCAGCGAGCTCACGCTCCAGCTTTTCATCGTGCTCGGTGGGCAGCACGTTCTCCATCGGTGTGCGATGGGTGCTGTAGAAGAGCATGCCGATGAACACCATGCCGCCCACGATGTTGCCGAGGGTGACAGGCAGGAAGTTCCAGAAGATCACCTTGGTGAAGGGGACGCCCGAACCGAGGATCGGGCCAGCGGTGTGCAGGAACTGGTTCACCACGATGTGCTCCATGCCCATCGATTGGAAGGCGGTGATCGGAAGCCAGCAGGCCAGGATCTTGCCGGGAACGCTCTTGCTCACCAGAGCCATGGTCACGCCCAGGCAAACCAACCAGTTGGCCACAAGTCCGCGCAGGAAGGCGAGGAAGAAGCCCATGCTTCCCAGGGCCTCGTACTTCTTCTCAACGTTGATTTGATTGAGGGCCATGATTTTCTGGGCCACGGCATCCCAGATCGGCGGGCCGACGTTGTCAGCAGCGCCATCCATGGTGCCGCTGGTGAGGCTGATGGCCATGATCACGGCCACAACGGCGGTGCCGATCCAGTTGCCGATCCACACCCAGACCCAGTTGCGGAACGTGGCACCCCAGGTGCTCTTGCCGGCCCAGGTGGCCATCGGCAGCAGGGCGAAGTTGCCGGTCACCAGCTCCATGCCGAACAGCACGATGCTGGCGAAGCCGAAGGGGAACAGCAGCGAGCCCACAAAGGGGGCTTTAACGGTGATGCCCACGGTGAGGGCCAGGATCACCGCCAGGCCAAGGATGGCCCCGGAGTAAAAGCCACGGATCAGCAGGTTCTTCACGCTGACCGTTGATTTTTTGCCGCCGGCGGCAATCATGCCGTCGACAAGCTCATTGGGTAGGACGTAGTCCATCAGATGAGATTGAGAGTTGGACGAAGGTTTTGATGTCAACCGCTGATGCGGTTCATCAGGCGGGAGAACAGATCAGGGCTGCCGCCCTGACGGTTGATGGCGGCTCCGTCGCGACCACTGGCGCTGAGCCAGTTGACGAAACGAGAGAACACGTCGTTGCGGTTGGCCATGACGGTGAGGGGGAGTGGTCGATGCGGGGAGCCGTGACTTCAAAAGGAAGCGTCACGGCCAAAGCAGCGATCAGGCCTTAGGGGTGGCCCCGAACTTCTCGATCAACACCTCTTTGAGAGCGGTCTTGATCTCATCGGCCGGGATAGCCTTGCGGTGGATTTCGCCGATGCTTGGGTTGGCGCCTTGGGAGCCACCGATGGTCATCGTGTAGCCCTCGCCCATCTCGCCTTCACTGTTTTTGGCCTTGGTGCCGGTGAGGCCGATGGCGCCCATGTAGGCCTGGCCGCAGGTGTTGGGGCAGCCGGTCCAGTGGATCTTCAGCTCTTCAGGAAGATTGAGCTCTTGGTCGAGTTCCCTGGCTGCTTCGAGCGCTTGGTCCTTGGTGTTGGTGAGGGCGAAACCGCAGTAGGTGTTGCCGGTGCAGGACACCGTTCCTGCGGAGATGTGACCGGGCTCCAGCGGGAAGCGTTGCACCAGGGCGTCTGCCTTCAGGGCGTCGAGCTTGTCGTTGGGAAGGCCAACGAGGATGACGTTTTGATCTTCGGTGAGACGCACCTCACCACTGCCGTAGTTGAGGCTTGCGGTTGCGAGATCCTGCAGATCCTGGGCGGTCAGGCGACCCACAGGAACGTGCAGTCCGGCGTAGGAGAGCCCTTCCTGTTTCTGGGGATGGAAGCCGTAGTGGGAGCGGGGCGTGGTGTTGAAAACAGAGCCCGGGTCGGGGGTCAACGGACCGAAGAGTTCTTCCACCTGGCTGCGGAACACGTCGTGGCCCACTTGATCCAGGTAGAGGCGGAAGCGGCCTTTGGGGCGCTTGTCCCGCTCACCGTTGTCACGCCAGAGCCGGATCACGGCATCGGTCATCTTGCAGATTTCCTCTGGCTTCACCCAGGCGTTTAGGGGAACGGCATAGGCATTCATCTGTGATGACAGAACACCGCCGATCCAGACGCCAAATCCCATCACCCCATCCCGTTCCACGGGGTGGAAAACGATGTCGTTGTGGAGCAGGAAATTGTCCTTTGCACCGGCAACGGCGGTGTTCCACTTGCGGGGCAAGTTCGAATACTCCGGGTTGCCCTGGCAGTTGTTGGTGAGGAAGTTCTGCAGCTCGGTGGTGTAAGGCCGCGTGTCGACGATCTCGTTGGGATCAATGCCGGCGATGGGGTTGCCGGTGACGTTGCGGGGGTTGTCGAAGCCGGATTGGATCGTGCTGAGGCCGGCTTCCTTCAGCCGCTTGAGGATTTCCGGCAGGTCGCCCAGCAGCACACCGCGCAATTGCAGGTTCTGACGGGTGGTGATGTCGCAGCTGCCGTTTTCGCCGTAGCGCTCAACGATGGAGCCAACCACCCGCAGCTGATCGGCCGTCAGCACACCATTGGGCACCCGCAGGCGCAGCATGAATTTGCCTGGCGTTTTCGGACGCCAGAACATGCCGTACCACTTCAAACGCAACTGAAGGTCGGTTTCATCCACCTGCTCCCAGCCAAGCTCGGCGAATTTTTCAATCTCGCTACCGACCAACAGGCCATCTTTGGCCGCCTTGTTCTGCTCGATCTTGTTGAGCTTCTTGCCATCCAGGTAAGGCCTGGAGGGAGAGCTAATGGTCATAAGTCGAATAACGATTGGGCGGATTGATTGCTCAAAGACGAGGCGCGAATCAATCGAGATGGCCCGAAGACCGGCAACGCTTCAAAACGAAGGGGAGCGTTGGGTTGACTGAATAAACACTGCGACGGCGACCCTGGTCCGTAACAATGAAAACACTTTTGGTGTTGATCAATCCCAGGGGTTTGTTCTGCCTGATTTGTAATGCCGGCTACACCTGGTGGTTCCCGTGAGGCCGTAAAAGGCAGCCTGCTTTGGCTTCAGTATTGGCGTCCAATTTCGCCAACCATGCGCACCGCTCCGGCCCGGAGCATCTGCCAAACCCGCTTCATCGCAGCGAAGTCTTGGTCGAGTTCGGAGGGTCCGGTGGGGCGGTCGAAGCTTCGGTCGTACCGGTCATGCCGGTCGTAACAATCCTCCCTGGGGTCGTATCCCCGGCTGTACCTCTCGTCCCGGACGTCGTACCGGTCGTCTCGGAAGTCGTAGCGCTCAATCCGTCCGTCCAGCGGCTCCCGGTAGGAGCGGCTGTCCAATGGGGCACGATCAAAACGACGGCGGGGCGCCATGACTCATTCAACGTTCACAACAACCCGATGACATCAGCCGGCATGGTCATCGATCCGTGGCCATTGCTACGGAATGACGCTTCCGATGGGGAGCGGCATGGGTTGCATCTGGTGGTGCATGGCCGCAGTGGCGGTGTTGTCCCTGAGTGTTTGGCCTCTCTGCCTGAGCTGCTGGCTCAGCGGCGTTCGGCGCCCGTGCAGTTGGAGGTGCTGACGGCTGAACAAGCCGTATCGGCGCTTCCCCAAGCTTCTTGGATCGTTCCGTTGCTGCTGCTGCCTGGTTCGCACGCCCGCACGGATGTGCCGGTGATTCGCAACAGGCTTCGTGGGGCCGGAGCCAGTGTGCGTCTGCTGCCCTTTCTGGGCTCTTGGACCACGTGGTGGAACGCTGTGCTCTCAGCACTTCCGTTGTCTGAGCGCGCTGATGCCGTGCTGGTGCACCACCCTTTGCGCCCGGGTGTGGCAGATCGCTTCCTCGCGATGCTGGCGTCTCGCCTGGCTTTGCCCTTGGTTCCCTTTAATGCCTGGCCCGAGTTCCAGCAGCGCCACCCCAGGGCCCGGCCACTTCCATTAACCCTCGCTCCAAACCGCATGACGGATGCGTTGAGCGAAGCTGGTGGATTGCCTCCTCTGCTGGAGCATCCCCCCACCCGTCAGGCCCTGATTGATCTGCTTGTTTCTCTGCCGTGACCACCGCTGAACAAACCGGAACCGTTTATCTGGTGGGAGCCGGTCCCGGCGATCCCGAGTTGCTCACGCTGAAGGCGCATCGGCTGCTGAGCCAGTGCGATGCCCTGGTGTACGACTCCCTGGTGCCCGAGGAAGTGCTGGATCTTGTGCCGGCAACCTGCGAACGCCGTTTTGTCGGCAAGCGTCGCGGACATCATTCGGTGCCCCAACCCAGCACCAATGCAGTGCTCGTGGAAATGGCCCAGAAGCACAGCACCGTGGTGCGCTTGAAGGGGGGTGATCCCTTCCTGTTTGGCCGTGGAGGGGAAGAAGCCGCTTACCTGGCGGAGCGAAACATTCCTGTTCAGGTGGTGCCTGGTGTCACCGCTGGCATTGCTGCCCCTGCCTACGCCGGAATTCCGGTCACCCACCGGCGGGCGGGGTCATCGGTGACCTTCGTCACCGGTCATGAGGAAATCGACAAGCGCCGTCCTTCCGTGGATTGGCGTGCTCTGGCTGCGGCCAGTGACGGATTGGTGATCTACATGGGGCTGCACAACCTGCCCCGGATTGCAGAGGAGCTGATGGCGGGTGGTTTGGCCGCGACTACTCCCGTGGCGGTGATCCAGCAGGGCACGGTGGCGGGGCAACGCTGCCTCAAAGCCACCTTGGTTGACGTTGCCAATCAATGCCGAGCTGAAGCCTTCAAGTCACCCTCGATCGTTGTGGTGGGTGAGGTGATTGATCAGCAGGTTGAAGCCTGTAGGCCCACTCCGGCAGCGGTCACGATGCCGATTCCGTTCTGAACAGCTCCGCTTGATTCCGCTCTATTCCTTCAAGCGAGCCCGGAGCTGGGCCAGGTTGCACGGTCGGGTGTCGGCATCGAGCTGAGCCCGGATGAGCCGGTTCCAAGCCGTGGTCACCGCATCCAGAGATCCCGGCAGCACAAACACAAACGTTCCGTTGGCCACGCCGGCAAGGCAGCGGCTTTGCAGGGTGCTGGTGCCGATGCTCTCGAAGGAGAGCACGCGGAACAGCTCTCCGAATCCTTCGATGGTTTTGTCCAGCAGTGGTGCTACCGCTTCGGGGGTGCCATCGCGGCCTGTGAGACCGGTGCCTCCGCTCGTGATCACCACATCAACCGCAGGATCGGCGATCCAGCGGCTCAGTTCATGGCGGATTTGATAACGATCATCCGGGCAGAGTTGTCGCTCCTGAAGGTGATGCCCCGCGTCTTCAAGGCTGCGCTGCAGCTGATCTCCGCTGCTGTCGTCCGCCAGGGTGCGTGTGTCGGAGATGGTGAGCAGGGCGATGGAGAGGCCCATGGCACAGCGGCGGAGCCCTCGGACGCTAGAACCGCTCCAGCTGCCATGGACGTGGTGCTGAAGGTGCTGCTGTTCGCTTCGCTGCGAGAACGCGCCGGTTGGGCCGAGCGTTCCCTTCCGTTCACACCAGGCGTCTCGACGGCCCGTGAGGTCTGGAACCAGTTGGATCTTGGTCCGCTGGAGGGCATCAGCATTGCGGTGAACCAGGAGTTGGTCGGTGCCGATCAGCCGTTGCAGGCCGGTGATGAGCTGGCCTTTCTTCCGCCGTTCACGGGGGGTTGAAGCGTGACCGATTGCCGCGTGGAGGTGTGCCCGGATCCCTTTGATCCCTGGCAGCAACTGGCGCTATGGAGCGGGGATGCCGCGGCCGCGGCGATCTTTATGGGTCGGGTGCGTCCCACCACCATGGATGGCCGGTCTCTGGAGGCACTGGAGCTGGAGCACTTCCCCGGCCTTTGCGAACGTCAGATCACGGCCATGGCGCAGCGCCTGCAGCAGGAGCACCGGACGGGGCCGATTCTGGTGCTGCATCGGGTGGGCAAGCTCGCCCCCGGTGAGCCGATCGTGCTGGTGGCGGTGCAGGCCGATCGTCGTGGGGCGGCGCAGCGCTGCTCGGCCGCCTTGTTGGAGCAACTCAAGCATCAGGCCCCGTTCTGGAAGCGGGAGTGGTGCGCTGGTCAGGGCACCTGGCTGGAGGCCAACACGCCACTTTGATCAAGGCGCGGGTGCTGCAGCTGGTAGCCCAGCTGTTTGAGCCGGGTGTTGCGGATCCGCCGGCCCCCTGAACCCGGTTCGTCATGCCCAAGCCAGCGCACGGGGGCCAGACCCTGGCGCTGCAGGCTGCGCTCCACCAGGTCCCGCAGCCGAATCGGCTCGTCGTTGACCACATTCACCAGACCGGCCCATTCAGCATCGAGAGCTGCTTCCAGGGCACCGGCGGCATCAGCTACATGCAGCCAGTTGCTGTAGGTCGCTCCGCTGCCAGGGCGTTCCTGTCCGGCGAGCCCGCGCAGGCGTCGGTCGAGATCGCGGCCGGGGCCATAGAGCGCCCCAAGGCGCAGGATGCATACCCGCCGGCCGCTGATGCCGCTGAGCAGTTGTTCGCTTTGCAGCAGAACATCGCCATGGCCGCGGCCTGGCGCGGGTGGCGTTTGTTCATCTACCCAGTCCCCCGCGGCATCGCCGTACACCGAGCAACTGCCCGTGTAGACGATCTGCCGCAGTTTCGGCAGTTGTGGCAACAGCGACGTCAGGCAATGGAAGCTGTCGACGAAGGTGTGGCGGTAGCCGTTGGCATCCACCTGGCGATCTCCCTTAGGCCCGAGGCAGAACACGGCGCTGCTGCTCTGCCGCAGGGCGTTCCGCAATTGCAGGGGGTCTGTGGCGTCGCACAGCTCCACCCGATCGGCCAGGGGGCTGAGTTGCTCCAGCCGTTCGCTGCTGGTGGTGGTCAGCGTCAGCTTCAGCTGGGGGCGTCTTGGTTGCAGCCGCTCCGCCAAAGCGAGTCCCACGTAGCCGCAGCCAACGATCGTCAGGTCCATGGCGGGGATGGCTGCTCGGGCGACCCTAAGGAGATCGACCGTTCCATGCCGTCACGGACATGACTGATCAATGGACCCTCAACCGCCGCAATTTTGCGGGCCATTGGCAGGGCTGTGGTTCTTGGTTTGAGCGGGACGGCAGCGGTCGGCTGGATCTGCAGCATCCGACCCGTCGGATCGACCCCACCACCTACGCGATTTCCTTTTCCGATGACGACCACGGGGTGTGGGATGGATCGGGTCTGGCCTTTGCCCCTGGGGGTAAGGCCACCTATCCCATCAGCCGGGCCACCTACAACGCCGGCGGAGGCTGCTGGCAGTTCCCCGGGGCGGGCGGTCAGTCCAGCCGGGGGTTGGATGCCGAGCGTCCCCGCTTCGGCCATGAGATCAACCTGTTCTGCGGTCGCTCCCGCTCGATGCTGGTGCTGCTCTGGGAACCGCTTGACGGCGGCTGGCGTTTGCAGCGTGTTGGGGTGGTGGGTTTTCGTTGCATGAACGGCACCGATCCCGAACCTGACCGTCCCGCATGCGGGACACCCGAGGCCCTGCTGGCGCCGGTGCAGGGATGGAGTGGCGAGCGGCAGATGCTCAAGCCGCAGGCGGGGGTGAACGGCCAGGCGGAGGACGCCGCTTCGCTGGTGTTCGATCCAAGCCAGCTGTTGCATAACGACTGCTCAGCGGTGATGCCCGACGGCCTGGTGTTCTCGGTGCCCAGTGAGCTCCCCAGTGCGCCCTTCAGCCTCGAGATCGGTGGCCGTCTCGGCGCTGACCTGTTTCAGCAGATCAGCATCCATTTCGATTCATCGGGCCAGCTCATGGCCTGGGAGCGCCGCTGCTTTCAGCCTGATACGGCTCAGAAAATCCGCTGACGAATCAGCTGGGCCCAGAGACGGGTGCCGCTTTCGAGCGGGCCGGCTTCCGCTGGCAGTTCCAGCAGCAGATCGGCCTGTTGCAGAGAACCGATCCTGGACGAGGCCTGCGAGCCATCCACCCGTGCCAGCAGCATTCCTGCGGCGTTGGTGTCGAGGCGGGCCCGAGCCAATTCCGGCCGTCCCGGTCGGCGGGACAACGGGTCGGCGAGTTCCACCATCACCCGGGGGAACAGTTCCGGTTCGCTCTGGCCCTCCAGAACCTGCAGGGCGGGCCAGAGCAGTTGCAGGGCGGTGACCGCCGCCGCCACGGGATTGCCCGGCAGACCGAAAAATGGCACGCCTTCGCCGATGCTGCCGAAGGCGAAGGGGCGCCCCGGGCGTAGGAACAGTTTCCAGAAGTCCACGGCACCCAGCTCCGCCACCAGTGGTCGGATCCAATCGGTGTCGCCAGCGGAGACGCCGCCGGTGCTCACCACCACGTCGCAGTCATGGGCCAGATCCAGCAGGGCCTGGCGCAGGGCGTCGGGTTGATCGGCCACCACCCGTCGCTGGGTCACCGATTGCCCGAGGGCCCGGAGCATCGTCTCCAGCAGCGTGCCGTTGCTCTCCCAGATCGCACCGGGTTGCCGCGCTGTTCCGGGTGGCACCAGCTCGTCCCCGCTGATCAGCAGCCCGATGCGGGGTTGCTGAGCAATGGTTAGGTCGGCAATGCCGCAGCCGGCGAGGCGTGCGAGATCGGCCGCACCGAGGCGCTCTCCAGCGGCCAGCAGCAGGTCTCCCGGTCTGCATTCCTCATCCTCGGGGCGAATCCAGGGACGATCCGACGCCTCTTTCACCAGTTGGAGGTTGGTGCCGTCCACGCTGATCAGCTCCTGGGGCAGCACCCAGCCGGCACCGTCCGGCAGTGGAGCGCCGGTGAGGATGCGGATTGCATCGCCGGTGGCCAGGGTTCCGTTGAAGGGCTGGCCGGCGGCGGAGCGTCCCTTCAGCTGCCAGGTGTCCCCAGGTTCGGGCTGGTGGCTCTGCCCCAGGGCGTAGCCGTCCATGATCGAGGCCCGAAACCCCGGAACGGCCGCGCTGGACAGCACATCCGCAGCGCTCACCCGGCCGAGGGCCTGCTGCAGCGGCACTGTGTTGCTGGCTGTGATCGGCTGAAGCGCCGCCAGAACCCGTCGACGTGCCTCTTCGAGGAGTAGCCCTTCGCGTCCGTAGGGCTCAGCGTTTCCAGACACCGTTCCGCCCTCCTTCCTTGAACTCCAGCTGGATCGCCTCGATCGTCATGGCTGGATCAACCGCCTTGAGCATGTCGTAAAGGGTCAGCAGCCCCACGGACACGGCCGTCATCGCTTCCATTTCCACCCCGGTCTGGCCGGTGGTGCGGCAACGGCAGTGGAGCACCAGGCCAGGCAGGGAGGCGTCGGCGTCGATCGACACATCCATGCCACTGAGTGGCAGCGGATGGCACAGGGGAATCAGCTCCCAGGTGCGTTTGGCAGCCTGGATCGCTGCCACCCGGGCGACCGCCAGCAGATCTCCTTTTGGTGTCTCGCCCCGCTGGATCAGGCTGAGGGTTGAGGCGTCCATGCGAATGGCGCCACGGGCATGGGCTTCGCGGTGGGTGGCCGGACGGTCCCCCACGTCCACCATGTGAACCTCGCCTTGCTGGTTCAGATGACTCAGGTTTTGCGTCATTCGATCAAGCTGACAACACCGCTGTTGAGTTGGAAACAACCCACCACCAGTTTCAGCGCACCGCTGGCTTTGGCCTCAGCCAGAACGGTGCTGCGTTGAATCAAGGTGGAGGCGCTGGCGAGGGCGTTGCGCCTCACGGCGTCCTCGAGATCGTTGCTGCCGTTGATGTTCTCCCGGATGGGTTGGATCAGCCGGTCCAGGGAGGGGGTCAGCGGGTTGGCGTCCATCGCCGCCGTAACGGCTCCACAGCCGCTGTGTCCCATCACCATCAGCAGCGGCGTTTTGAGAATGCTGACGCCGTACTCAATGGAGGCAATGGCTTCGGTGAATGCGGCGTTGCCGGCGTTGCGGATCACGAACAGTTCGCCAGGGGTGGTGTCGAACACCCAGTTCGGCGACACCCGTGAATCAGAGCAGGTGAGCACGGTGGCCCAGGGATGTTGGCTGGTGGCCAACGCCCTGGGGGAGTTGAAGCAGCGCGGGTCGGGATCCGCCGTTCGGGGCGTCGTTCCGTTGTTTTGCTCGGCCAGGCGCCAGGCCTCGGCAAACCGGCGGTTCCCCGCCATCAGAGCCTCGAGTGGATCATTCGGGATGCAGAACCCCTCCTCTGCTGCCTCAACGGGGCGCGCTTGCATCAGGGCGGCCAAGGCCAGGCCGCCCGTTCGCTGGAGGAAGTGACGGCGCTGAATCCCCATGCCGGCACCTTATGCGGGCCGGCTGGTGGGCTGTGCCACGTGGGCAGTGCGATCAGCGCTCGCCGAAGGGAGCCCAGAGGGTGGCTTCGGAGCCCACAACAGGCTCAACGGCGGGCTGGATGGCGGCAGTGGGTTGGGCTGTTGCGCCTGCGGTGGCACTGGCGATGTCGCGCTCGGCCAAGGGAGCCCAGAGAGCGGCAGGACCGGCAATCACCGGCTCCACGCCAGCTGCACCGGCCTGAACGGAAGCCGTCTGGCTGCGCACCAGTTGCACGGCGAGGGAACCCACGATGAAGGCACCCAGGAAACCGGCGGCCAGGGTGATGGGGCTGCGGCCGGAAGCGGACGAGATGCTGCTGGTCACGGCAGAAACTCTTTGAACAGAGCTTCAGTATGGAAAAAATTGGTGTGAACGACTACTAAACGGGTTAAATTGTGTAGCGGAATTAACAGTTTCTATGGGATCAAAGCCCTGCATGGGCTGCTGTTGGAGTGCTTCAGCCGTGACCCATCCATGGGACATTCCCAGC
This sequence comes from Synechococcus sp. MU1651, assembly GCF_023630635.1. Taxonomy (NCBI): domain Bacteria; kingdom Bacillati; phylum Cyanobacteriota; class Cyanophyceae; order Synechococcales; family Synechococcaceae; genus Synechococcus; species Synechococcus sp. MU1651. The sequence goes on along the minus strand of NZ_JAKUHJ010000003.1, from coordinate 110,589 downwards.
AGCATTCCGAGGGAGAGGGCGAAGCGCACAGACCAACATTTGTATCGAGGTAAACATCTCTGTTTCCATGGACTTCCGTTGTCATCATTGACACCGATCAAGGCTTTGGTTGATGTCCAGCCGCCGTAATTCCGCCAGCCATTGCTTTGCCTTTGAACAGGACTTCATCGGCAACTGGCGCTGCATCCCTCTGTGTGTGCGACGCAAATTGGATCTGTGTGGGGTGAAGTTGAAGCTCAACCACTGGCTTGAACTTTCCCAGGAGCAACGTCAAGCCCTGGTGGATTGGCCGGATGGGGCTGATGCTCTCGAGCAGCTTCGCCAACACCTGCGCGATTGCACGCGTTCCATGGCCGATGGCATGGCCAAGGATCTGCCACCGGTGAGTGGTGCCCCCTGGCAACAGCAGGCGGAGCTGCCCGCTGTGGTGCAGGAGGCGGCCATAGTGCGGGGTGTGGTGCTGACCCTGGAGCAGTGGATCCAGCTCAGCGAGCTGGATCGCTTTGCCTTGTGCAAGTTGGTTCGGCCTGGGCACGACCACCACAACCTTGAGGCAGCCTTCAGCGAAGTGCTGGTGTGAGCAGCCGGCGCAGGGCCTCCAATCGTCCTTTCTGCTGTTCAACGGGCTTCACCGCCGAGACGGCGGGAGCCACGATCACTGCGCAGGCCTTGAGTTCAGGCTGCTTCGACACCGGGCAGGCCTCGTCGTGCATGAGGGTGTTGGCTTCGCAGGCTTTCTCCTGGGCGAATCCCCAGTGCATCGGCAGGAAGACCGATCCACGCCGGATCCGATCGGTGACTTTCACTGTGGCGGTGAGGTGACCGCGGCGTGAGCTGATCGCCGCAAGTTCGCCGTTGCGCAGTTTCAACTCCTGCGCGTCAACGGGGTGAATCTCCAGCAGCGGCTCGGGATGCTGTTTCATCAGCCGTTCCACCTTGCCGGTGCGGGTCATCGTGTGCCACTGCCCCAGGTAGCGGCCCACTGTGAGCACCAGCGGATAGGTGTCGCAGGGGGGTTCCGCCAGTCCCAGCGGTTGATCGGTGCTGAAGCGGGCGCGTTTGTTGGGGGTGGCGAACAGATGGTTTTCGTAGAGGCGTTTGGCTTCTGTGGTGGGGCTGCTGCCGCTGGGATAGGGCCATTGCTGCGGTCCTTCGTCTTCCAGCAGCTCATGGCTGAGGCCGCTCACATCGCAAAGCCTGCCCTGGGTGAGAGCCGTGAATTCGGCGTAAACCTCAGCCGCTGATTCGAAGTCGAACTGCTCGCTGTAGCCCAGGCGCCGGCCCACCTCGGCAAACACCTCCCAGTCGGGACGGCTCTCGCCGAAGCGGCGCCGGTAGGCCGGGCAGTAAGTGACCCGCCGTTCGGAATTCGTCATGGCGCCGGCCTTCTCGCTCCACTGGGCTGCGGGCAACAGAAGATGGGCGTAGTGGGACGTTTCCGAGTCGGCGTAGGCCTCGCTCACCACCACCAGCGGGCACTTGTGCATGGCAGCTTTGACCCGGTCGAGATCCGGGAGGCTCACCAGGGGGTTGGTGGCGGCCACCCACCACAGATCCAGCGCCTCCTGTTCCATGGCTTCGATCTGCTGCCAGGCCGCCAATCCGGGCTTGGCGTTGATTCGTCCTGCCGGCAGCTTCCAGGCCTGTTCCACTTCGGCGCGGTGTTCGGCGTTGGCCACCAGGCGGTAGCCCGGCAGCAGGTGGGCTAGGCCTCCGGCTTCGCGTCCGCCCATGGCGTTGGGTTGGCCGGTGAGGGAAAACGGGCCCGCTCCTTGCTTGCCGATCTGGCCGGTGAGCAGATGCAGATTGATCAACCCCTGCACCACGGCCGTTCCTTCACGGCGTTGGTTCACTCCCATCGACCAGAGGCTGAGCACCTTCTCGCGCCGGTGGAACAGAGCCGCCACTTCCCGCAGGCGTTTTTCGGGGATGTTGCAGAACAGGGCCACCCGCCTTGGGGTCCATCGGGCGGCGACGTCAAAAAAGGCGTCGTAATTCTCGGTGTGGTCGTCGATGAAGGCCGGATCCTGGCCGTTTTCGCGCAGCACCAGGTGGGCAATGCCGTGCAGCAGGGCCAGGTCGCTGCCCGGTGCAATCGGAAGGTGGAGATCGGCGGCCTTGGCGGTGTCGGTGCGGCGTGGATCCACCACCACGATCTTCACGCTGCCGGGGTTTTTGCGTTTCCGCTTCAGCAGCCGCTGGAACAGCACCGGGTGGCATTCGGCCGTGTTGGTGCCGATCAGAAACGCCACTGTGCAGTGGTCGAGGTCTTCATAGCTGCAGGGGGGACCATCGGAGCCCAGGCTGCGGGTGTAGCCCGCCACCGCTGAGCTCATGCACAGCCGCGAGTTGGCGTCGAAATTGTTGGTGCCCAGGGCGCCTTTGAGCAGCTTCTGGGCGAGGTAGTAATCCTCGGTGTGGAACTGACCGGAGCCATACATGGCAATGCCATCGGCGTTGCCGCGCCGGGCCACGCTCGCCTGGATCTGGCCGGTGATTTTGTTGAGGGCGTCGTCCCAGCTGATCGGCGCGAAGTCGTCCTCAAGGGTTGGGCGGAACAGGGGTTGGCGCAGGCGGCCTGGGGCCAGGGTTTCGCCGACGGTGGCGCCCTTGATGCAGACCTGGCCAAGGCTGGAGGGGTGTTCGCGGTCGCCGCGGGCGGTCCACATCGGGTTGCCCTCGGCATCCCTTTTCACGGCCTCACCCTTCACGGCAGGAGGCAAAAGCTCCAAGCCACAACCCACGCCGCAGTAGGGGCACTGGCTGCGCACGCTGCGGGGTGAGTTGGTCATGCAGGAACCAAAAAAAGAACAAAACCCGGAGCCGAAGCTCCGGGTCGTTATGCAGCGACAGGGTGCTGCGGAGGGAGATGGATCAGGCGGTTTCGCCTTCGTGCAGGTCTGCGAAGGACCCCTTGGGCTCCTTTAGGAAGAAGAAGCAGAAGAAGGCCACGATCAGACCGGCCACGCCCAGGATCTGGAAGAAGGCACTGTTGGAAGCCGCGATCACCTCGGGGGTGGGTTCGCCGCCGCCGCCCATCCACATCGGCAGGAGGCTGAAGATGGTCAGGTAGGTCACAGCACCAACGTTGCCGTAGGCACCCACCAGGCCGGCCACCTGACCGGTGACGCGACGCTTGACCAGGGGCACCAGCGCGAAGGTGGCGCCTTCACCGGACTGCACGAAGAAGGAGGCGAGCATGGTGATCACCACGGCAACGGCAATGCCGGTGGTGCCGGTGAAGGTGCCGGGCTTGATCATGCTCATCACCAGGTAGCCCACGCCGAGACCGGCAGTGAGGAAGCCCATGGTGTTCTTGCGGCTGCCGACGCGGTCGGAGATCAGACCACCAGCAGGGCGGGCGACCAGGTTCACGAAAGCGAAGCAGGACGCCAGGATTCCGGCGGTGGCCTTCGGCAGATCGAAGGTGGTTTCAAAGAAGGTGGGCAGCATCGAAACCACGGCCAGTTCGGAGCCGAAGTTCACGATGTAGGTGAGCTCGAGGATCGCCACCTGGCGGAACTCATAGCGATCTTCCTTGGGATAAACCTTGTTGCCGAGGATCAGGTCGCGGTTGGTGCGGATGATTCCCCAGGTCTGGAAGGCAAACCAGACTGCGACGGCGCCGAGGGCCAGCGGATAGGTGCTTGCGGTGAGGAAGCCCACCTTGGACAGGCGCCAGCAGAGCACGCAGAGGATGGCTGCGAAGGGCACGTTCATGCCCAGAAGACCCCAGAAGTCGCGCATCGAGGTGACTTCCAGACCTGCGGTTTTCGCAGGGCGCTGATACGTCTTGCCGGGGGGGGTGTCGGTGACGTTGAAGAAGTAGAAGCAGCCGTAGACGGCCGAGACGATGCCGGTCAGAGCGATGGCACCGCGCCAGTTCAGAACAGCACCAGTGGGCAGTTCGAAGCCGCCGGAGAAGGAGAGGAAGCCAGCGAGGGCCACCATGGAGAGGGCGGAGAAGGCGGAGCCGAAGTTGCCCCAGCCGCCATAGATGCCTTCAGCCAGGCCGATTTCCTTGGGCGGGAACCACTCGGCCACCATGCGTATGCCGATCACGAAGCCGGCGCCAACGATGGAGAGCAGCAGACGGGCCACCACCAGCTGGTTGAAGTCCTGAGCGGACGCAAACAGCAGGCAGGGAATCGCCGAGAACACCAGGATCGAGGAGTAGGTGATCCGGGGTCCGAATTTGTCCAGCAGCATGCCGATCAGCACGCGCGCCGGAATGGTGAGGGCCACGTTGCAGATGGCCACTGTGCGGATCTGACCAACGGTCAGACCCAGGTCCGCTTTCACGGTGGTGGCTAGAGGGGCCAGGTTGAACCAGACCACGAAGGTCAGGAAGAAGGCGATCCAGGTCAGGTGAAGGGTTCGGTACCTGCCCTGGAACGACCAAAGGTCGCCAAGCATTGAGGAGAAGAGAAGGAACCTCGGGCTTCAAAAGGAAAGGTGCCCGGGGATGGCAAAACGGTCGAAAAGAGAATCCGTTTAACTCGCGCAGTTAATCAATTCGCCGACCCCTTGTTTGGTTGGATTGGTTACCGATTTGTGTTTTTGTGTTTCCGGGCAAACATCAATGGGGCTGATTGATCGGATCAGGTGATCTTGTGCCGCAGCGGTTTGGTAGCGGTTGCGACTTTTGTGGGTTGTTGGACTTTGCTGGTGCAGATTGTTGGTCGACGATGTGAATCAAGGCTTGCGGGTTTGTGTGCTCAGTGGCGGAAGCAGCCGTCGCATGGGGCGTGACAAGGCCCTCTTGCCGCACCCCTCCGGTGGTGTCTGGCTCACGGCCCTGGTCGACCAGCTGTTGCCGCTCGGTCATCCGTTGCAGGTGTTGAGTCGTCATCCCGTGCACGCAGAGCTGCTGGCCCACCGGCCCGGATGTTCCGTGCTGCTGGAACCCCCTCCCTGGAATGGCCCCCTGCAGGCGCTGGCCAGGCTGTTGCCGTCTCAGCCTGGAGAGGCCTTGTTGGTGCTGCCGGTGGACATGCCGCGTTTGCGCACGGCCGTTGTCCAGCAGCTGATCGCAGCCTGGAATCGTGCCCCGGAGCAAGCAGCGGTGGCCCATGACGGGCAACGGCTGCAGCCGTTGCTGGCGGTGATCCCCTCCGGTTCTCCCTTCCGCTCCTGCCTTGATCAGCAACTGCAACGCGGAGAGTTGCGCTGGATGGACTGGTTGACCTGCGTTCCCCATCAGGCGGTGCGCTTGCCTGCGGAGGCGTTGGTGAATGCCAACTGCCCTGCAGATCTGGCAGCGTTGGAGGGATGAGCACGTCGCTGCCGCTTGCAGACCGCCTCAACCGGCCCATCGGGGTGCTGCGGTTGTCGCTCACGGCCCGTTGCAATCTCGCCTGTCCGTACTGCTGTCCGGATGTGGAGGAGCCCCCTGGCCTGCTCACCCTTGAGCAGCAGATTCGCGTGATTCGTGTGGCCACGCGCCTGGGGGCACAAACGTTGCGGCTCACCGGTGGAGAGCCGTTGTTGAGCCGGCGTTTGTTGCCTTTGCTGGAGGCGGTGGCGCAGGCCCGGCGGGATCGTTCGGATCCGATGGCCGGTTTGCATGCTGTAGCGCTCACCAGCAATGGGGTGCTGTTGTCGGAACCGATGGCGCGGGCGTTGCGTGCCGCAGGGCTGGATCGCATCACCATCAGCCTGGATGCGGCGGAAGGGGAAGCAGCGGCGCGCATGGCTGGCCTCCAGGGTGGTGCCGTGGCTGGGGAACGCCTGGTGCGCCAGGTGCAGGACGGCATCGCGGCGGCCTGCGCCGCTGGCTTTGACCCCTCACGCGGTGGGCTCAAGCTCAATGCCGTGATCCAACGGGGGATCAATGACGATCAGCTGGTGCCTTTGGCCGCTTTGGCCCGGCAGCAGGGGATGGAGCTGCGTTTGATCGAATACATGGATGTGGGCAACCGCAACCAGTGGACGCTGGACCAGGTGCTGCCGGCGGCGCAGATGGTGGAGCACATTCATGCCCGTTGGCCCCTGGAGCCTTTGGGTCGACCGCGGGGTGGCACGGCCCGGCGTTGGCGCTACGGCGATGGCGCTGGATCCATCGGTGTGATCGCCTCCATCAGTGAGCCGTTCTGCGGGGATTGCAACCGCTTGCGTGTCACCGCCGATGGGCAGGCGTTCACCTGCCTGTTTTCTGCTGAAGGCACCGATCTCAAACCCGCGCTCGCGTCGGAGCTTCAGCTTGAGCAGGCCATGCGCCAGCTCTGGCAGCGGCGTCAAGACCGCTACAGCGAGGAGCGTGATCCAGGCGCCGCTGCGTCAACCCATGCGGAAATGGCGTATCTGGGGGGCTGAACCGTCGTGATCGTCACCGTTTTTGCGTGATGCCCTCGGTACAACGGGGCAGCTGAAGGATCCCTCAGGATCCATCGACATGTTTGAACTGCTGGCCTACGAGCGCTTCCGCGACACCCCTTCGGTTCGTTTTTTCGACGTAACCGTGGACACCTCGAATGCGCGCGACCTGGTGATTCACAGCGGCCCGGCGGTGTCGCCCCCCAACGACCCGCAGAGCGGAGCCTGGCAGTTCTATCTGCATCCTCATCAGGAAGACAATCTGCTCGCGGCCAGTGGCGGCAGAACCTTCTTCCTGGTGAACCTGGCCTGGGAACAGCCGTTCCACATCGTTCGGCTCGAGAGCGGTGGTGACATCCTTCGCATCCCTCCTGGCACATTCCACCGTTCGATCTCCGATCCCGATGGTTCCGTCGTTCTGAACCAGGCGGTTCGTGAGGAGGGCGCGTCTCTGGTGCGGGAATTCCGCGTCTACAACAGCGCCGAGATCCCGGCCTTGATGGCAGCCACCCACAGCTCGGCGCCGAAGCCCCAGTTGCACGGGGTGGAACCGTTGCTTCAGGCGGCCTGAACCAGGTTGTGTGAAGGGGTTTCCGTTGCGGAGGCGTCCTCGCTGATCTGAATCAGCCAGTTCAGTTCACTGTTTGTTCCTGGGGGCCCGCTGAAGCTGCCGCTCACGGCTGCGGTGAGTTCTGGCTTGGAGGAGGTGGCCAGCACCACATAGCGCTCGTTGACTTCCATCCCGGCACTGGGGTCAAAGCCCCGCCAGCCCGCTCCCGGCAGGTAAACCTCCGCCCAGGCATGCAGGTCGTACTCCTTCGGGGGAGGTTGCTGCAGTTGATAGCCGCTCACAAATCGGGCCGGAAGACCCACCACGCGGCAGCAGGCCACCATCAGCATGGCCAGATCACGGCAGGAGCCGATCCGTTCGCGCAGGGTTCGGCCCGCCGGCCAGGCCGGTCCCACATGGCGTTGGGTGTATTTCACCCGCTCCTGAATCAGTTCAATCAGTTGCTTCAGAAAAGCCAGGGTTTGCTGGTTGCTGCCCATCAGGGCTTCCTGGGTGAGGTCGATGGCCGAGGGTTCGTGCTGGCCGTTGGGCAACCAGCCCTCTAGGGCTCCCTGCAGATCGCTGTTGAGCTGGCCCCGTGGGTAGGGCAGAGGTGGTTCCAGTCCGTTGAAGCAGCTCTCCAGTGGGGGTGCTGGGCGGGTCTCCACCAGGCTGCGGGCCTCAAAGATCAGTTCGTCAGTGCTGCCGAGAAAGCGGAGCCGTTGGATTTCATCGCCGCTGGCGGCCACCAGTTCCCGACTTTGCTCCGGTTCCGGCAGCACGTTGAGTTGGTGCTCCAGCAGGGTCTGAAACCCCTGCCCTCGAGGCCTCAGACAAAGGCGATGTTCTCCGAGGAACACCGGGGCGTCATACCGATACGTCAGGCGGTGAACGATGAGAGCACGCATGCGGGATCGGTGGGGGTGGAATGGAGGTCGGCGCTGGTGAAGTAGCGGGTCTGAATCAGGTTGTGGAGTTGGTTGAGGTCCTGCTGAAGCTGGTCAATGGCTTCATGCAGACCGGCTTCGATCAGGTTGTCGATCCGCACATAGCTCCAGCGGGCCAGGAGTTGTCCGCGCAAGCAGTCGAGGTCATCCGGGGTGTATTGGTTTGGCTGCTGCTGAATCTGTTGCAACGTGTCGCTGATGCCCTGCAGGCAGTACCTCACCGAGCGAGGAAAGATGGGGTCCAGCAGCAAAAAGCGGGCCACGGAGGCAGGGCTGATCGCGTGCTGCATGCTCTGCCGGTACATCTGATAAGCCCCCGCTGTGCGCAGCAGGGTGATCCATTGCAGTTCATCCAGCACGCCGCCCACCTCCTCAGGGGAGGGCAGCAGCAGGAAGTATTTGACGTCGAGGATGCGGGAGGTTTTATCGGCCCGTTCGATTAGACGTCCCAGCTGACTAAACAGCCAACTCAGATCACGGCTCAAAGTGGTGTCGGTGATCCCGTACACGAGCTGGCAGCCGCGGCGGATGATCCGCAGTTGCTCCTGCACCGGTTCCCGCCAGATGTCTTCGTCGTCCTGCAGGCTCCAGTGCAGATCATTGATCTGCTCCCACATCTCCGTGGTGATCACATCCCTGATCTGCCGTGCGTTTTCCCGCGCCATCGCAATGCAACTCACGATGCTGTTGGGATTGCTGCGGTCCAGCAGCAGGAAGCGCACCACTTGTTTGGGCGTGGCACCGGGGTAGGCCGTATCGAAGCGGTGGCGATCCCCCGTCACCTCCACCAGCGGCAGCCACGGTTCGGCGCTGCCCGGAGGACAGTCCAATGCCATCGCTTCACTCACTTCCAGAAAGCGCGAGATGTTTTCGGCGCGTTCTAGATAGCGGTTGATCCAGTAGAGCGAATCGGCAACGCGGCTCAGCACGGCACAGCCTCCTGGGCTTGCGGTGCTGCCATCGTTTGATCGTCGACGATCCAGGTGTCCTTGCAGCCGCCCCCCTGGGACGAATTCACCACCAGCGAGCCCCGCTTGAGGGCCACGCGCGTCAGCCCCCCTGGACTCACCCAGCTGCTTGCGCCGCGCAGCACATAGGGGCGCAGATCCACGTGGCAGGGGTAGAGCTCTCCGTCACTGAGGGACGGCACTGTGGAGAGTTGCAGCGTGGGCTGCGCGATGAAGTTGCGGGGATTCGCACGGATCTTCGTGTCGAAGTCCGCCAGCTCCGATCGGCTGGCCTGGGGGCCGATCAGCATTCCGTAGCCCCCAGCTTCCGCCACCGACTTCACCACCAGTTGCTCTAGGTGTTCGAGCACATAGCGCTGATCGTCTGGCCGGGCACAGAGGTAGGTGGGAACGTTCTCGATGATCGGCTCCTCATCGAGGTAGTAGCGGATCATCGCCGGCACGTGGGCATAGATCAGCTTGTCGTCGGCGATGCCGGTGCCAGGGGCGTTGGCGATGGCGACCCGTCCTTGCCGTAGCACTTCGATCAGGCCCGGCACCCCCAGCATCGAGTCCTTACGGAACACAGTGGGGTCAAGAAAATCATCGTCGATGCGGCGGTAGATCACATCCACGGGTTCCAGGCCATTGGTGCTGCGCATCCACACCCGTCCGCCTTCGCACACCAGATCGCGCCCCTCAACCAGGTGAATGCCCATTTCTTGGGCCAGGTAGCTGTGTTCGAAATAGGCGCTGTTGAACACCCCGGGCGTCAGGATCGCCACGCGGGGGGTGTCACTCCAGGGCGCCAGGTCTTGAAGGGTGCGCAGCAGATGGGAGGGATAGTCGTCGATCGGTTGAACGGCACGTCCTTCGAACAGGCCAGAGAACAACCGTTTCATCACCCGACGGTTCTCGAGGAAGTAGGCCACCCCTGAAGGACAGCGCAGGTTGTCTTCCAGCACCCGCCAGGTGCCCTTGCCGTCGCGGATCAGGTCGAGCCCGGAGATGTGGCACCAGCGGTTGAGGGGCAGGCTGATGCCCTGCATCTGAGGTCGCCAACCGGAGGAACTTTCCACGTCTTCCCGTGGGATCACACCGTCGTTGAGGATCTGCTGGGGGCCATAGATGTCAGCGAGGAAGCAGTCGATGGCTTCCAGGCGTTGCAGCAGTCCCCGCTCCAGGGTCATCCAGTCGCTGCGGCCGATCAGCCGGGGCAAGGGATCGAAGGGGAGGATTCGTTCGCTGCCTTTGAGCCCGGAATCGTTGAGGCGGAAGGTGGCGCCGAGGCGACGCAGCAGCTGGCTGGCTGAGGCATGGCTGCGGTTGAGCTCAGGCAATCCCATCTGCCCCAGTGATGCCAGTAGTGGGGCCAGATCGGCGCGTGGTGTGGCCGTTTCACCGCAGAAATATTCGTCGAATCCGACCGTCGGTTTGTAGTCGGTGAACATCCTGATCGCACAAGCGAGGCGTATCCAAGGCGTCGCCCCAACCCCCTTCGGGTGGTGGTTGCTACACATTCCGCAATTTCAGGCGACCAGGCGCTGGTCACCTGTTGTTTGGGTATCCGTAGGCACCTGAATCGAGGCCATGGGGCCAAGGGCAGGGTGCCTCCTTTGCTTATCTGTTTCTGGAGTTCAAACGCTCTTCGCCTTGGATGAATTGCTCTGGGCGCGTCTGATCTTTGCCCTTGGTGCCGTTGTGACTGCGGCGACGGTGGTGATGATTCTGCGCGGACACTTGTATTGGAACCGCAGGGGGTCGACGGATGCCCGCTGACTCGGTTCCCTTCCTTCAGCCCGGGATCGCCTGGGCGTTGGTGGTGCTGTTCTCTGTTCTCTGGGTGGCGCTGGGGATTGCCTGGGGCCGGCGCGGTCAAGGCAATGCTGATGACTACATGCTGGCGGGGCGCAACATCGGGCTTGCCCTGAGCACGGCCACGTTGATGGCCTCCTGGGTCACCGGCAACACCACCCTGCTCGCCCCTGAATTCGGCTACAAAACCGGCCTCTGGGGCATGTTCAGCTATGCCCTGGCCGGGCTTGGCCTGATTCTGTTCGCCCCCCTGGCCTCGCGGATCAAGCAGTTGATGCCCAACGGGCGCACCAGCGGCGACTTCATTCGCCTGCGCTACGGGCGTCTGGCCTGGTGGGTGTTCATGGTGATCACCGCGATCTACACCCTGGGCTTTCTGATGACCCAGGCGATGGGTGCTGGCCTGCTGCTGCAGGCGCTTTCAGGCTTTGATTACCACGTGGGAATGGTGGTGGTGATCGGTGTCGCCACCGTCTACACCCTGTTCGGCGGGATGCGGGCCGTGATCGGCACCGATTTCATCCAGTCGCTGTTGATCATGGTCCTGCTGGCGGTGGTGGCGGTGCTCGCCTTCCGTCAATTCCCGATGCCTGAGGTGCATGCCTCTTTGGTGGCCCGGCATCCCGATCGGCTTGATTTGCTGCTGCCGGCGGGCTTGTTGATTGCCTGGAATTCCGCCCTCTTTTCGATGGGCGAGGTCTTTCACAACAACATCTGGTGGTCCCGGGTTTTCGCCAGTCGGCGCTCGGTGGTGATGACCTCCTTCGTGTTGGGTGGAATCGCCTGGATGAGTGTGCCGATGGTGACGGGCTCCATTGGCCTGGTGGCCCTGGCCCGTGAGTTGCCCCTCGAGCAGGTGAACATGGTGTTCCCCGTGATGGCAGCCGATCTGCTCGGGGCCGGCGGCGCGGCCTTGGTGTTTGTGGTGGTGTTTGCCTCACTCACCTCCACCCTCGATTCCTTGTTGGCATCCACCGCCGATCTGTTGGCGGAGGATGTGTACTTCCGCCTGTTGCAACCTCAGGCCAGCGACCTGCAGCTCAAGCAGGCGGCGCGGCTCATGGTGGTGGGACTGGCCGTCGTCACCCTGGCGTTGTCCTGGCCACGGCTGGATTCGCTTGCGTCGGTGCTGTTTTTCACCGGTGCCCTGGTGGCATCCACGGTCTGGCCGGTGGCCTGCGGTTTGTACTGGCGTACAGCCAACCGTACGGCTGCCATTGCGGCCATGCTCGCCGGCAGCGTTGTGGGCCTGCTCGCCTATGTGCTGATCGCGCCTTACTGCGCTGCTGTGTTTTCGGCGGCCGTGTCGGCGATTGTGATGCTGATGGGCAGTCGGTTCTGGCCGGAACGCTTCGACTTCACCTTGTTGCAGGAGGAGGGATGATCCAAACGCTTCCTTTGATGGCCGGCCTTGTTGGTCTGTCCGGCTTTCAGTTTTTGCTGGTGGCCAGTCAGTTCGCCCTGGTGCTGTCGGTGCTCGTGTTGCTGCTGATTTGGTGGGTGGAGTGGCGCAATGGCCGGGTTTGGTGATGTCTCCTTTAGCCGTCCACCCCAGCACAATCCTTTCCGGATCTTTGCTTAAGAAGCTGCTTCTTCGTGGACGAAGCAGTGTGGTTGTTGTTACCGGTGAAAGATGTAGTTCCTGGCTTTAGCACTCGGTTTGGCAAACAGAGTGTTGATCCGATCCCGCTATGGCACAGGCCAAAACAGCAGTTGTGGACGCGTCTTCGGTTCAGATTCGGTTTGAGCCGATGGGGCCCGATGTCTACGGGCAGAACCAACCCCAGGAGCTGCTGGCTGCCATTGCTGAAGACGTTGAGCCTTTGAAGGATTTGGTGGATCAGCACGTGGTGTCGATCCAACCGTTTCGCCCCGAGGTTTTGTTGCAGGTGTTTCGGCTGGCGGCGAAATTTGAGAGCAATCCAGATCGCTATTGCCGTCACAACACGCCGCTCACCGGCAAGATTCTGATCAACGCGTTTTACGAACCGAGCACGCGCACGCGGCTGTCTTTTGACAGTGCTTGGCACCGACTCGGCGGTACTTCCATCAACATCACCGACAGGGCCACCACAGGGATCGCCAAGGGCGAGTCTCTCGAAGATGTCGCCCATATGTTCAACAACTACGGCGATTGTGTGGTGCTTCGGGACAGCGATCCCGGTGCCGTTTACGCGATGACGTCCACCCTTCGGATCCCGATCATCAACGCTGGAAATGGGATCGATGAGCATCCCACCCAGGCGATGGCCGATCTGTACACGATCTTCAAGTGGCGCCCCAAGCTCGCTGAAGCTGAAGTGGCACCCGCTGATCGGATTCGCATTGGGATTGTCGGAATCCCTTCGCGGATGCGAACGGTTCGCTCCCTGTTGAGGATCCTGGCCAAATTCCCGCAGACCGTGGACGAGGTGGTGGTGATTCACGCCCCCGAGTTGGAGCCGGATCAGCCGCTGTTCGACCCAGGACAGTTGGAGGAGCTTGAAGCTTGTGGCATGAAGGTGCGCTCCAGCACGGATCTTCAGGCTGAAGTGCCCGACTTGGATGTCGTTTACATCAATGCCATTGCCTGGGTCGGCGACTCCTATGAAGTACACGGCGGAGGATTCCGCCTCACCTGCGACATGCCGTTCAAACCGGAAGCGATCGTGCTCCATCCCTTGGCGCGGGGAGCGGAACTCAGCACCTGCCTGGATGACACGCCCCACAACTGGTATTTCAGCCAGGCCAGGGGAGCCGTGTTCCTGCGGATGGCCCTGCTCACCTGCATGGTGGATCGGGCCGAACGCGTGATGGATGTGATCTGAGGCGGGCTGATGTGCGGAATCGGAGGTGTTTTCAACGCAGACCGTCAACAGACGGTGGACCGCCAGCTGCTGGTCAACATGGCGGCGATTCAGGCCCATCGCGGGCCCGATGGCTTCGGCGTTGAGGTGCTCGATCAGGCCGGCGTCGGCTTCTGCCATGCCCGCCTTTCGATCATTGACCTGAATGAGTCACGGGCCCGGCAGCCCTTCCTCACCGATGACGGTGAGGTGCTGATGGCTCATAACGGTGAGTTCTACGACTTCCAGCGGATCAGGGCTGACCTCACCGCCCAGGGTGTGCGCTTCAGCAGCAAGAGCGATTCCGAGATCCTGCTGCGGCTGTATCAACGCCAGGGCTTGGACGCGACGCTGCCCCTGTTGCGCGGTGAGTTCGCTTTCGCCTTGTTTGATCGGTCCGAAGACTGCCTCTACCTGGTGCGGGATCGCTTCGGCATCAAACCGCAGTACTGGGCGATGACGCCTGAGGGTCTGGTGTTCGGTTCTGAATTGAAGGTGCTGTTCGCCCATCCGGCGGTGGAGCGACGTTTTACCTCGGAGGGTCTGTTCCACCAGTTGATGCAGACCATGGTTCCCGGCACCACAGCCTTTGCAGGGGTGCATCAGGTGAAGCCCGGCCATGTGCTGAAGGTGCAACGGGTGAATGGGCATCTGGAGGTGTCGGAGTCGACCTACTGGGACGTCGACTTTCCGCGCAAGGATCAGCGGGACTCCAGCCGCACTGAGGCAGAGCACATCGCTGCCGTTCGTGCGGCCTTGCTGGAGGCGGTAGAGCTGCGCATGGTGGCCGATGTGCCAGTGGGTTGTTATCTCTCCGGCGGCATCGACAGCTGTTCGATCCTCGGCTTGGCCTCAGCCGTGAGCCAGGCACCGGTGAAGGCGTTCACGATCGGCTTTGACGACGCCCGCTACGACGAGTCGCCGATTGCTCGGGAGATGGCCGAGGCCACCGGTGCTGAGCAGGATCTGATGCGTCTCTCGGGTCAGGAGCTCTATGGCCACATGGAACGCACCATCTGGCATGCCGAGCGAACGATCTACAACACCCTGGCGGTGGCCAAGTTCTTGATGAGCCGCCATGTCAATGATGTGGATTACAAGGTGGTGATGACTGGCGAAGGCTCAGATGAGCTGTTCGGCGGCTATCCCGCCTTCCGCCGCGACATGTTCCTCCACGGTCTCGATGACCTGCCGCAGGAGGAGCGCGCCAGCTGGGAAAGCCTGCTGCAGCAGTCCAATGCCCTGGTGAAAGGGGCGATGCTGGCTGAATATCAGGTGGATGACCCCGATCTCGATGCGGTGGTCGGCTTCACCCCCAGTTGCCTGCAGCCCTGGCTGGCCTGCGCGCCCTTGGTGCCGGAGCTTCTGGCGGAGTCCCACGCCAAGGCCCTGGAGGGTTACTCCCCGGGCAAGGCGATTGCCGCGCAACTGGATGCGGATCAACTGGACGGGCGCCATGCCCTGGACAAGGCCCAGTACGTCTGGATCAAGACCATGCTGGAGGGTCAGATCCTCACCTGGGGTGGCGACCGGGTTGACATGGCCAATTCCATGGAGGCGCGACCCGCCTTCCTCGATCACCATCTGGCCTCGGTGGCGGTGCAGGTGCCGCCCGAACTGCGGATCAAGGGGAAAACCGAGAAATACGTGCTGCGGGAAGCCATGGCGGGCCTGTTGCCGGAGGTGTTGTACCGGCGTGAGAAGTTCGCCTTCATGGCACCGCCAGCCCACACGGAGCCTGAGAAGTGGGAGCAGATGAAGCAGCTCGCCGACGATTACCTCAGTGATGAGGCGATCGATGCCGCTGGTTTGTTGAGCAAAGCCGGTGTGCGTGCCTTGTTTGCCCGTCACGAGGACCCGGCCACCACCGATGCTGAGCGTGTGCAGATGGATGCGGTGATCAATCACCTGCTGGGAGTGCAGATGCTGCACCGCATGTTTGTGGCGGAAGACGTGCCAGCTCTGGCCCGCCGGGAGGCGGACCGCCTGGGCTGGCGGGTGCTGATGCCCGTTTGAATTCTTTGATCAGGGTTAAATCGTTGCGCTAGCTACAGGCCGATCGGTCCTTTCAGGTGAAGGTACTGGTTCCTTTGAACTGAAGGTCACGGCATTGCCCACGCTCATCTCGGCTTCTCCGACCACCCCTGCATCGCGGGTCGAGCCAGTCAAGATTGCGGCGCGACCAAACCGTGATCGTTTGGTTGCAACGATTGAGCAGCTGGCCAGTATTGGTGCCAAGCCCGATGGGAGCGTCTGTCGACGCGGGTTCTCGCCGGAGGATGTGCAGGGCCGTGAGTTGCTGGCCCACTGGATGAAGCAGCTCGGCATGCAGGTGCGTGTTGATGCCGCTGGCAACTTGATCGGACGTCTGGAAGGCCTGGATCCCCACCGCCCCGCGTTGGTGACCGGGTCGCACCTCGACACGGTTCCAACCGGTGGACGTTTTGATGGGGCCCTGGGGGTGTTGGCCGGTCTGGAAGCCTGCCGCGCTCTTCAAGACCAGGGCCTGCGCCTGCGGCACGGCATCGAGTTGATCGCCTTTGCCGACGAGGAGTCGACCATGGTGGGCTGC
The DNA here is from genome assembly GCF_023630635.1 of Synechococcus sp. MU1651. NCBI lineage: Bacteria > Bacillati > Cyanobacteriota > Cyanophyceae > Synechococcales > Synechococcaceae > Synechococcus > Synechococcus sp. MU1651. The sequence goes on along the minus strand of NZ_JAKUHJ010000003.1, from coordinate 94,618 downwards.
AAGGGCTTGGCGGGCACGGCCTCCGACGACCCGGAGAGTTATGCCACCAGCAATGGTCAGCCGATTCAGGACAACCTGGCGCGCATCGGCGGCCATTGGCCCTCCCTGGCCTCGGCGCGACGCTCCGATGAGGCCTATGCCGCTTTCCTGGAGTTGCATGTTGAGCAAGGCGGTGTTCTCGAGCAACGCGGCGATGCCATCGGTGTTGTTGAGGGAGTTGTTGGTCAGCGTCGATTCAGCATCAATGTGAAGGGCCAGGCCAACCACGCCGGCACCACACCAATGGGGTTGCGGCAGGACGCTCTCGTGGCGGCTTCGCGGATTGTTCTTGCCGTTGAGGCCATGGCCTCCCGTCATCCCGGAGATCCTGTGGCGACGGTGGGCCGACTGGAGGTTTGGCCCAATGCCGCCAACGTTGTTCCTGGTGCTGTCGCCCTGACGGTTGACCTTAGGGATGTGGATCCGGCCGTTCTCGATCAATTGGTGGAGGAGTTGATGCAGCAGGTGGAGAACATCGGTGCTGAAACGGGCTGTCCGATCGCGGTGGACCCCCAGTTCAGTGTTGATCCCACCCCTGCTGATGCTGTGGTGATGGCCACGATCGCGGAGGCCGCGGCCGATCTCGGCTTGTCTCACAGCCATCTCCCCAGTCGCGCCAGCCACGACGCGCAGGAGGTTGGCCGCCGTTGGCCGATGGGCATGATTTTTGTGCCCAGCCGGGGCGGCCTGAGTCATTCCGCTGCAGAGTTCACCAGTGACGAGCAGTGCTGGGCGGGGACCGCGGTGCTGCTGGAAACGTTGCTGCGGCTCGACCGTCAGCTGCCGTGACTTTTTCGATCCTGGCCCGGGACCCCAGCAACGGTCGCTTTGGTGTTGCTGTGGCCACTTTTCATCTGGCCGTTGGATCCACCGTGCCTCACATCCGCGCCGGGGTTGGTGCCGTCGCCACCCAGGCTCACACCAATCCGTATCTGGGGATTTGTGGCCTTGAGCGCCTGGAGCAGAGTTCGGATGCCGAGAGCGTTCTCACCAGCCTTCTTGCGGATGATCAGCACCGTGACCGGCGTCAGTTTCACCTGATCGATCTTGACGGTCGTACGGCCTGTTGGACGGGGCAGGATTGCGGCCCTTGGGCAGGGCATCGCCATCAGCGTGATCTTTCTGTTGCCGGCAATTGCTTGGTGGATGAGGGCGTGCTGGCAGCCATGGAGCAGGCCTTTCTCACCAGCGACCCCAGCTTGAAACTGGGCCGCCGCCTGATGCTGGCTCTGCTGGCCGGGGAAGCGGCCGGCGGTGACCATCGTTCTCCCTTCTGCACGTCAGCGGCGGTGCAGGTGAGCGGCGAAGCGGCTTTCCCTCTGTTGGATCTGCGCGTTGATTTTCACGAGCGCGCCGTGGAGCAGTTGATGGAGGTGTATGAGCGCAGTCAGGCCCTCTGGGCCCAGGAGTGGAGGGATGAACTGTCTGAGTTGCCGATGCTCAACCGTTTGGTGGCTTGAGCATTCACCATCGGTCACGCCACTAAAAAAGCCCTGCAACACAGCCGTGTGCAGGGCTTTCAGGGAATTCATTTCCGGAGTGTTCAGCTGGGGACGGATGCCTCCCACTCCACGTTCAGGCCGGCCTGACGTGCATCAGTGATCAAGTCATCGATGCAGTCCATGCCAAAGGCAGCCTGCCCAGACAGTAGGGCATCCCATTCCTGAGACGGAAAGTGGGTCTGCAGCCAGAACACGCCGTGCACGCTGGAGGGATTCACCTGCACGAGGCCTTGGTCGAGGCGAGAAGCGATGAGATCCAACGTCGTTGCTGAAGCTGGGTCTATTACGCCTCAGTTCTCGGAACTGGAATGTTCGAGTTGCTACGGATTGAGAAGTTGGCCTAGCGCGTGTAGGCCACGCCGCGGTAAACGAGCTGCACCGGAGTGCGGTGGTTGTTGATCTGGCGGGCTTGGTACACGTTGCGGCGGTAAACGAGCTGCACCCCGGGCTTGCCCTGAGTGGCGTTGTTTTGCTGGTACTGATGCCCGCGATAGAGAAGGGTGGTCATTGGATGGTCCTCGAAGCAAGCTCAGGTCCCCGTTCCATGGCCTGAGGCGAAGTGCGCTTCGCGCGATGCGAAGTGAACGATCGGTAGCTGTTGCTACAGAAATATTGAAACTCTTGCAGATCCCGCGGTGGTGTTCAGGTTGATACCTCTTCAGAAAAGTTTTTGGTTTTGTTTATTTTTGTGCGTAGGAATTAGTGGGTTTGGCTGATCTCAATCAGTTGATCGAGCACAGCATTGAAGAAGTTTCGGCCTTGTTCCTGAAGCGTGGTGCCCAGCCTGCGCCAGTCCCGGATCAGGCGATCGGGCCCTTCAGCTCCAAGGGCGCTCACCACGTAGTCGTGGTCATTGGCGACCCAGCGCTCAAGCGCATCACCGTCGATCTCGAGGTGGCATTGCAGGCCAATGGCGTGGGCTCCGATCCGAAACACCTGTTCGGCGCAATGCAGTGAAGAACCCAGCAGGGTTGCATCAGTCGGGAGGTGGATGCGATCACCATGCCAATGCAGCACCAGGCTGCTGCTTGGTTGCCCCTTGAGCAGGGCCTCGTTACTTGGGTCCGCGACCCAGTGAATCGCGCTGAGCCCCAGTTCCTTCAGCTGCTGCGGCGGTGCTCCCACCTGCAGCGGTTGCACGCTGCCCCCTGCAGCCACAGCCAGGAGCTGTGCCCCGAGGCAGATGCCTAGCACCGGTCGGCGTTGCTGGTGCCAGGCCCTTAACCAGTCCAGTTCCTGCAGCAACCAGTCCATGCCCGGTTGGTCGCGATCGTTCACGCTCATCGGACCACCGAGCACAAGGGCGATGCTGTTGGCACACGCCCTGGGGTCCGGCAGTGGGTCGCCCCGGTCAGGCCGCAGGATCTCGAGTGTCAGGCCCCGCTGCCGCGCCAGCTCTCCCACCAGTGCGGCGTCTTCGTGGTCCACGTGTTGGACCACCAGCAGCGTGGGGCTCAAAGCAGCAGGTAGCGCTGGGCGAGGGGCAGCACCTCGGCGGGCTCGCAGGTGAGCAGTTCACCGTCGGCGAACACCTCATAGGTCTGCGGGTCCACGCTCACCTTGGGCAGCGCTGAATTCAGCTTGAGGGCGCTCTTGCCCACGCTGCGGGTGTCCTTCACCGCCATGCAGGTGCGCTCCAGCCCCAGCTGACGTTGGATGTCGGCATCCATGGCCGCTTCGCTCACGAAGGTGAGACAACTGGGAGCAAGCGCCTTGCCGAAGGCGCCGAACATCGGCCGGCCGTGCACCGGGCCTGGGGTGGGAATCGAGGCGTTGGCGTCGCCCATCTGGGCCCAGACGATCGAACCGCCTTTCACCACCAGTTCCGGGCGAATGCCGAAGAAGCCCGGCTTCCAAAGAACTAAATCGGCGAGCTTGCCGGTTTCGATCGACCCCACTTCGCTGCTGATGCCGTGGGCCAACGCTGGGTTGATCGTCACCTTGGCGATGTAACGCTTCAGCCGGTGGTTGTCGTTGCGTGCGGAGTCTTCTGGCAATGCACCACGCTGCACCTTCATCTTGTGGGCGGTCTGGAAGGTGCGGGTGATCACCTCCCCCACGCGGCCCATGGCCTGGGAGTCGCTGGCAATGATTGAGAAGGCGCCCAGGTCGTGAAGGATGTCTTCGGCGGCGATCGTTTCGCGCCGGATCCGTGATTCGGCGAAGGCCACGTCCTCAGGGATTTTCGGATCGAGGTGGTGGCACACCATCAGCATGTCGAGGTGTTCCTCGAGCGTGTTGCGGGTGTAGGGCCGGGTGGGGTTGGTGCTGCTGGGCAGCACGTTGGCCTCGCCGCAGATCTTGATGATGTCCGGGGCATGGCCACCTCCGGCGCCTTCGGTGTGGAAGGTGTGAATCGTGCGTCCCTTGATGGCGGCGATCGTGTCTTCCACGAAGCCGGCTTCGTTCAAAGTGTCGGTGTGGATGCACACCTGCACATCCATCCGATCGGCCACCGACAGGCAGGCATCGATGGTGGCGGGGGTGGTGCCCCAGTCTTCGTGCAGCTTCAGGCCGCAGGCGCCGGCGCGCACCTGTTCTTCCAGGGCTTCCGGGGTGCTGGCATTGCCTTTGCCGAAGAAGCCGAGGTTCACCGGCAGGCCTTCAGCGGCCTGGAGCATCCGCCCGATGTGGAAGGCGCCGGGGGTGCAGGTGGTGGCGTTGGTGCCTGTGGCTGGGCCGGTGCCGCCGCCCATCAGGGTGGTGACGCCGCTGGCCAGGGCCGTTTCGATCTGCTGGGGGCAGATGAAGTGGATGTGGGTGTCGATGCCACCGGCCGTGAGGATGTGTCCTTCCCCGGCGATGGCTTCGGTGCCGGGGCCCACCACGATCGTCACCCCTTCCTGGGTGTCGGGGTTGCCGGCTTTGCCGATCCCGACGATGCGGCCGTCCTTGAGGCCGACATCGGCTTTGACGATGCCCCACCAGTCGAGGATCAGGGCATTGGTGATCACCGTGTCGACGGCGCCCTCGGCGCGAGGGGTCTGGGACTGGCCCATGCCGTCGCGGATCACCTTGCCTCCGCCGAACTTCACCTCATCGCCGTAGACGGTGTAGTCCTTCTCGACTTCAAGGATCAGATCGGTGTCGGCCAGGCGAACCCGGTCGCCGGTGGTGGGTCCGTAGGTCTGGGCGTAGGCCTGGCGGGAGATGCGGTAGGGCATGGGTCAGGCGTCGAGAGGTCCGTTGATCTGGCCGTTGAAGCCGATGACGCGTCGCGCACCGGCGAAGGGAATCAGGTTCACGTCGCGGCTGTCGCCAGGTTCGAAGCGGATGGCGGTGCCGGCGGGGATGTCGAGCCGTTGACCGCGGGCTGCGGCCCGGTCGAACTGCAGGGCGGCATTGGCTTCGGCGAAATGGAAATGGGAGCCCACCTGCACCGGCCGATCGCCACTGTTGGAGACACTCACCGTGGTGACGGGACGGCCTGCATTCAGTTCCAGTTCACCCGGTTCTGGGAGCAGTTCGCCTGGAATGAGAGGTGCCATGGGTTCTGCCTCAGCGAATCGGGTCGTGCAGGGTGACGAGCTTGGTGCCATCGGGGAAGACGGCCTCGATCTGCACCTCATGGACAAGCTCGGGCACGCCTTCCATCACCTGGTCCTGACGCAGCCAGGTGGTGCCTTCCTGCATCAGCTCTGCCACGCTCTTGCCGTCACGGGCGCCTTCCAGCACCAGAAAACTGAGCCAGGCCACCGCTTCGGGGTGGTTGAGCTTCAGGCCACGGTTCAAGCGCCGCTCAGCAAGCAGTGCCGCGGTCACGATCAGGAGCTTGTCCTTTTCCTGGGGACTGAGATGCATGGCGAAGCTCGGTCTTCTTCAGTGTGTCTCCGCTGCAGCCTCGAAAGCGTTCACAGTGGACGTTTGTCGGCGCAGAGGCTGTTCCTGCAGGGGCCAGACCCTGGGGATGCGAGGCCGTGCCAGCCCCCGGATCGTTCGCGTTCGCTCCCAGATCCGGCTGAACCAGAAGCGGGCATCACGGCTCGACTCACCGGAATAGCGAGCAATCAGGCCCTGATTCAGGGCGCCGCAGCGCATTTTGCCCGTCAGGCCTTCGCGGTCGGCCCGCGCTCCCTCCAGCAGTGCTGCTGTTGTTTCGGCACCCATGGCCATCGGTGCGGCCCAAACCAGTGTTCCGAACACCGGTTCGCCTCCCAGTCCATGCGGGCTGTCCAGGCTGGCGCCGCCGAGCTCCACCCGATCCGCCAGCTCCCAGGTTGGGCTGTTGCCTCCGAGGCGCTGAATGGTGAGGCTCGAGCGCCACCGTCCCTGCTGCAGGGTTTCGCCGGCGGCGGTTCGGCCCAGGCGCACAATCTCTGCACTTAGAAAGGAGGCGTCCTGGGGCAGGGTCACCGTAAGCTGCTGCTCGAACAGGGCATCGGCGTACAGCACCAGTTCCTGCGGTAGCCATTCGAAGTCACTGCCGCTGGCCAGTGAGCAGCGCACCTGTTGATGGGCAAAGCAGCCCTCGGGTTGCAGGCGGCTACGGCCGATCGACCCGTAAACCTTCTGCGCCGCCACGCTGGTGATCAGGCCCCGGCTGTTGGTCTCAAGCTTGAAGTCCAGGCTGAGTTGATCGCCGCCCACCAGGCCTCCGGCGGTGTGCAGCACCGGCAGCTCGCAGCGTCCGTCTTCACCGCGTTCACTGCGAAGCAGCTTGAACGGAGCCGTGCAGCCCGCCTGGTGTTTGGTGCTGCCGTTGGTGGCATGAAACTGCAGCTCGCAGCGGCCGTGCCAGGGATCGAGACGTTGCATGGCCTCACGCTCCGCTGCCACCGGCTTCAACTCTGTAGCAATGCACACCAAAGCGCTGCTGATTGATCGGCACGCTTTCGTTGTGGAACTGGACAGGAGCTGCTGGTGACGGATGCGGTGGTCGTGCTCGAGCAGCGCCTGCAGAACAGCAGTGCCACGGCCACCCTGCAGTTGCCGTTAACGGCCGAAGAGCGCACGGTGCTGCGGGGCCGTCGAACCACCTCCTGCGGTCGTCCGGTGCTGCTGCAGTTGCCCCGCGAGGGTTCTCTCCAGCCCGGTGATCTGCTGGGGGATCAGTCCGGGTCGACCGTTGTGGAGGTGGCGGCAGCGCCGGAGGCGTTGCTGCGGGTGCAGGGATCGCATCCCCTGGAGCTGTTGCAGGCGGCTTATCACCTGGGCAATCGCCATGTCGCCCTGGAGCTGCATGAGCAGGAGCTGTTGCTGCCGGAGGATTCCGTTCTCGCCACGATGCTGGAAGGGCGTGGCTTGACGGTGAGCCGATGTCTGCAGCCGTTTGCCCCTGAAGGCGGTGCCTACGGAGGTCATCAGCACGGATGACTTCGCTTGCGTTGCTGCAACTGGTCAGCCCGGCCCTGCCCGTGGGTGCCTTCAGCTATTCAGAGGGGCTGGAGGTGTTGATTCAGGCCGGCTCCATCGCCGATGAGCAGGCCATCCAGGCTTGGTTGGAGGCTGAACTGCAACGGGGCGCGGTGCGGCTGGAGGCCGCGGCATTGAGGCCTCTGGCGGAGGCCCTTGTGGGTTGGTCCACCCAGGCCGATGCGGCGGCCAAGGGGCGCCTGATCGATCTGGATGGTTGGCTGTTGGCCACCCGCGAGGCCGCGGAGCTGCGAGCCCAGCAGCGTCAGATGGGGATGTCGCTGCTGCAGTTGATGTCAGACATGGGTCAGGACCTGCCTGAACCGGTTGCCCTGAGTTGGCCGGCGGCCTGGGCCTGGGCCGCTGTGGGCTTGTCGGTTCCAGGGGGAGACATGGTGGAGGGATACCTCTACGGCTGGGTTGCCAATCAGCTCAGTGCCTCGGTGCGGCTGCTGCCGTTGGGGCCCTCCCGAGCGCAGGTGCTGCAACAGCGGCTGCTGCCGCTGATTGCCTCCCAAGCGCAGCTGCTCCAGGCGGCCGATCCACAGCAGCTCTGGAGCAGCGGTGTGGGTGCGGGCATGGCTCAGCTTGCCCATGCTGAGCTGTATTCACGCCTGTTTCGAAGCTGATGAGCAGCAAACTGCGCCTGGGGGTGGCGGGTCCTGTGGGATCCGGCAAGACCGCACTGGTGGAGGCCCTCTGTCGCCGCTTGCGCGACAACCTGCAGCTCGCGGTGGTCACCAACGACATCTACACCCAGGAGGATGCCCAGTTCCTCACCCGTGCGGGTGCCCTGGATCCAGAGCGGATCCGTGGCGTGGAGACCGGTGGTTGCCCTCACACGGCGATCCGCGAAGACTGCTCGATCAACAGAGCCGCCGTGGCGGAGCTGGAGACGCAGTTTCCGAATCTCGATCTCGTGCTGGTTGAGAGCGGCGGCGACAACCTGGCGGCGAGCTTCAGTCCGGAACTGGTGGATCTCTGCATCTACGTGATCGACGTGGCGGCCGGCGACAAGATCCCCCGGAAAGGAGGGCCTGGCATCACCCGCTCTGACCTGTTGGTGATCAACAAGATTGACCTGGCTCCCCAGGTCGGTGCCGATCTTTCAGTGATGGAACAGGACACCCGGCGGATGCGGGGAGACCGGCCCTGGTGTTTCACCAATCTCCACAGCGGTGAAGGCCTGGAGCAGGTGGTGGAGTTCCTGTTGCAACAGCTACCAAAATCATGAAAACACAAGCTTTTGGGGTCAAAAGTGTTCCCGTTGTTACGTTTCAAATCCCCGCCTGTAGCGATGGTCGAATTTCAGGGCGTTTCGCGCGTCCAAGCTTTTAAGTGCCCTCTCATTCCATGAGCACCCCTCTCTCCAAGCGCCTTTTCGCCGGCATGGCCGCGGCATCGCTGGGTCTTGCCGTGACCGCCTGTGGTGGCGGTGACAAGGCTGCCAACGTTGACTACGACGACAGCGTCACCGTCGGCATCCTGCACTCGCTGACCGGCACCATGGCCATCTCCGAGTCCACCCTGGTGGACACCGAGAAGATGGCGATCGATGAGATCAATGCCGCCGGTGGCGTTGAGGTGGATGGCAAGAAATACAAGATCGAGTACATCGTCGAAGACGGTGCTTCCGATTGGCCCACCTTCGCTGAGAAGTCCAAGAAGCTGATCGACCAGGACGCGGTGCCCGTCGTCTTCGGTGGCTGGACCTCCGCCAGCCGCAAGGCGATGCTCCCTGTGTACGAGTCGAAGAACGCTTTCCTCTACTACCCGATTCAGTACGAGGGTCAGGAGTGTTCCAACAACATCTTCTACACCGGTGCCACTCCGAACCAGCAGTCTGAGCCTGCCACCAAGTTCATGTATGAGAAGTCGCCTGCCGCTGGCAAGCCCTTCTTCCTCGTGGGTTCGGACTACGTCTTCCCCCGCACCTCCAACACCATCACCAAGGAACAGCTCAAGTCCCTGGGTGGCGAAGTGGTCGGTGAGGACTACCTGCCCCTGGGCAACACAGAGGTTGCTCCGATCATCGCCAAGATCAAGAAGGCCCTGCCTGACGGCGGTGTGATCATCAACACCCTGAATGGTGACCAGAACGTCGCCTTCTTCAAGCAGATCCAGGACGCCGGCATCACCCCCGATAACGGCTACTACGTGATGAGCTATTCCATCGCGGAAGAGGAGATCAGCACCATCGGTTCTGAGTTCCTGGAGGGCCACTACGGCGCTTGGAACTACATGATGTCGATCGACACCCCGGCATCCAAGAAGTTCGCAGCTGATTTCAAGGCCAAGTACGGCGCCGACCGCCAGGTCGCTGACCCTCAGGAGTCGGCCTACAACATGGTCTACCTGTGGAAGAAGGCCGTCGAGAAGGCCAACAGCTTCGACGACGACAAGGTGCGTGAGGCCCTGGTCGGCATCGAGTTCGACGCGCCTCAGGGACCTGTGAAGGTGATGCCCAACCACCACCTCTCCCAGACCGTGCGCATCGGCCAGATCACTGCTGACGGTCAGTTCGAGATCCTCGAATCCACCGATGGCCCCGTGGCTCCTCAGGCCTGGAACCAGTTCGAGCCCAGCTCCAAGGGCTTCGCTTGCGACTGGACCGACGCCGCCAAGGGTGAGAAGTACAAGCTCTGATCTTCTGATCACAGCCTGATTGCTCTTCAGGGAGGAGCCCGGTGACGGGCTCCTCCTTTCGTCGTTTCATTGAACGCTTCGTTTCACACGTCCGTGCAACTGCTTCTCGAAAGCCTGTTCAATGGTGTTGCCATCGGCTCGGTGCTGCTGATGGCCGCCCTCGGACTGGCCATTGTCTTTGGCCTCATGGGCGTGATCAACCTCGCCCATGGTGAGCTGATCATGCTTGGGGCCTACACCACCTACGTGGTGCAGCTGATCTTCAAGCTGCCTGCGCTGCAGCCGGTTTACAACGCCTACGTGCTGGTGGCGCTTCCCCTGGCCTTCATCGTCAGCGGTGTGGTCGGCATCTTGCTCGAACGCACCGTGATTCGCCGGCTCTACGGCAACCCGCTGGAGACCCTGCTCGCGACCTGGGGCGTCAGCTTGATTCTTCAGCAGTTCGTGCGGAGTGTTGCCCTTGCCCACGCCGCCGGCCTGATCCTGGCGCTGGTGCTTGGCTTTGGCCTACCGCTGCTGCTTCCCTCCTCTCTCCTCTCGGGACCTCGAGCTCGCTTGGTGCGTGCGGGGAGTTGGGCTGTTTCTACCCTGGGCGGTGTGCTGCTGGCCGGTGGCCTGGCCTCACAAATCAGTCGGATCGCCAGGGCCACCTCCCGCAATGTGGATGTGACGGCACCCAAATGGATGCGCGGCGGGATCGAATTCATGGACATCACCTTTCCTGTGCCGCGCCTGGTGATCATCGTGATCACCATCGTTGCGGTGGTTGGGGTGACGTGGTTCCTCAACAAAAGCGTGTGGGGAATGCGCATTCGTGCTGTGACCCAGAACCGTTCGATGAGTGATTGCCTTGGCATCCCCACCGACACCGTTGATGTGCTCACCTTTGGCATCGGCTCCGGTTTGGCCGGTGTGGCGGGGGTTGCTGTTTCCCTGCTGGGTTCGGTGGGCCCCAATGTGGGCGGCTCCTACATCGTGGGCTGCTTCATGGTGGTGGTGCTCGGTGGCGTCGGAAACCTCTTGGGCACCGTGCTCGCGTCCTTTGCCATTGGCCTGCTCACCGACTTGATCGGCGCTGGACGTCTGCTGACGATCTGGCCTGACATGCCAGCTCCCCTGGCCGGCGCGGTGAATTTCTTCGCCACCACGAGCATGGCCCAGGTGATGGTGTTCGCTCTAATCGTGGTGTTCCTTCAATTCCGTCCCGCGGGTCTGTTTCCGCAAAAAGGACGCATGGTGGAGGCCTGATCTGATGTTCCAAGCCTTTCAACAACGCCGTTTGCCTTTGACCATCCTTTGGGTGGTGATCGTTGCGGCCATCGTTGCCGCGCCCGCTGTTCTGCCGGTGTTTCGGCTGAATCTGTTGGGTCGCTTCCTTTCATTGGCGATCGTTGCCCTGGGTATCGATTTGATCTGGGGCTTCACCGGGTTGCTCAGCCTTGGCCAGGGCATCTTTTTTGCCCTCGGCGGTTACGCCGTGGCGATGTATCTGCAGCTCAACAGCTCGGGTGATCTGCCCAATGGCATTCCCGAGTTCTTCAGCCTCTACGGCGTGGATCGGTTGCCGGCCTTCTGGGAGCCGTTCCATTCCCCGCTGTTCACCCTGGTGGCGATCTGGCTGGTTCCAGCCGTGCTGGCTGCCGTGCTCGGCAACCTGGTGTTTCGTAACCGGATCAAGGGGGTCTATTTCTCGATCCTCACCCAGGCGGCCCTGCTTGTTTTCTTCAATTTCTTCAACGGCCAGCAGAAGCTGATTAACGGCACCAACGGCCTTAAAACCGATGTGACCCAGCTGTTCGGTCAGATGGTGGGTTCCCCGGAGATGCAGCGGGGGTTCTTCTGGTTGACCTCTGTGGTGGTGATCCTGGCCTGGCTGTTTCTGCGCTGGGTGGTGCGGGGCCGGTTTGGAGACGTGTTGATCGCCATTCGCGATGACGAACCTCGACTGCGCTTTGCCGGTTACAACCCAACCCTGTTCAAGACGATCGTCTTCGCCATCGCCGGTGGTTTGGCAGGCATCGGTGGTGCGCTTTACACCGTTCAGTCCGGCATCGTTTCGCCGCAGTACATGACCGTTCCCTTCTCGATTGAGATGGTGATCTGGGTTGCGGTGGGCGGTCGAGGCACGCTCGTGGGAGCGATCCTTGGCGCTGTGGCCATCAACTACGCCAAGAGTTTGGTGAGCGAAGCTCTCCCCCAAAGTTGGCTGTTCATCCAAGGGGGCCTGTTCATCCTCGTGGTGACGGCCTTGCCGGAGGGCGTCATTGGCTGGTTCCGAGGCGATGGCCCTCGCAACTGGCTCAACCGACTCGGCATTGTCCGTCGGAGTGAGACCTATCCACGTCTCGATCTTGAAGGTCAGGAAGAGGTTCAGTCATGAGCACGGCTTTATTGGAGTTGCGCCAAATCACCGTCAGTTTTGATGGCTTTTTGGCGCTGCGCGATCTCAACCTCAGCCTTCAGCCTGGGGAGCTGCGCGCCGTGATCGGCCCGAATGGTGCCGGCAAGACCACGTTCCTGGATGTGATCACCGGCAAGACCGCTCCCACGGAAGGGGATGTGGTTTTCAAAGGACGCTCCTTAGTGGGAACGCGCGAGCACCGCATCGCGCGCTTTGGCATTGGCCGCAAGTTTCAGAGCCCTCGTGTTTTTGAGAAGCTCAGCGTTCAGGAGAACTTGGCTCTGGCGGTGAGCCAGCCGAAGCAGCCCTGGTCATTGCTGGTGGGGGGCCTGAATGGGGAGCAGCGCGATCGTGTTCATCACCTGATGAGCATCGTCAATCTGCAGAACCGTGCCGATTGGGCTGCTGGGTCCTTGTCCCACGGCCAGAAGCAGTGGCTTGAGATCGCCATGCTTGTGGGCCAGGATCCCGACCTGTTGCTGGTGGATGAACCGGTGGCTGGGCTCACGGATGAGGAGACCGATCTGACGGCGGATCTGCTCAAGTCGTTGGCCGGGGATCACACCGTGCTGGTGATTGAGCACGACATGGAATTCATTCGACGGCTTGAAAGTCCGGTGACGGTGCTGCACCAGGGCCATGTCCTCTGTGAGGGCACGATGGATCAGGTGCAGGCCGATCCCCGGGTGATTGAGGTTTATCTCGGCACCACTGAGGAGGAGAACCAATGACGAACCTGCTGGAGATTCAAGGCCTCAACACCTTTTACGGTGAAAGTCACATTCTTCGGGATGTTGATCTCAGCGTGAAATCGGGGGAGATGGTTTGTCTGATCGGCCGCAATGGTGTGGGTAAAACCACCCTGTTGAAATCGCTGATCGGTCTGTTGCGCCCTCGCTCCGGAACCATGGCGTTTGATGGTTCTCAGCTGGATCGTCAAGCTCCGCATCAGCGGGCTCGGGCCGGGATTGGTTATGTGCCGCAAGGTCGCGAGATCATCCCCCAGCTCACGGTGGAAGAAAACTTGCTTTTGGGGATGGAGGCGTTGCCGGATGGATTGGCCCGGCATCGCCACATTGATCCATTTGTGTATGAGCTGTTTCCGATCCTTCAGGAGTTTCTACCGCGTAAGGGCGGTGATTTGAGTGGGGGTCAGCAACAACAATTGGCCATAGCCCGTGCGTTGCTTGGCAAGCCAAAGTTGCTGCTGTTGGATGAGCCCACGGAGGGCATTCAGCCCAACATTGTTCAGGATATTGAAGCTGCTGTTCGGCGGATCATCGCCGACACCGGGATCGGAGTGTTGCTGGTGGAGCAACATCTCCACTTCGTTCGCCAGGCTGATCGCTATTACGCGATGCAACGGGGCGGCATTGTTGCCAGTGGCTCAACCAGTGAACTCAGCCAGACGGTTGTTGATCAGTTCCTGAGCGTTTAGAGCTTCGCTTCTGGTGGCTTCTTCTGGGTCAGTTCAGCTGGCCCAGATAGATTCTGTTGCAGGCTCTTCATTCATGGCGTAATCGCTTACGTCGGCACGCACGTGCAGCATCTGCCCTGTCATCGACATTTTCCAGATTTCCAGGCGCGCATCCTCGGGGGCTTCGAACCAAAAGACCTCTTTAGGCATCACCACCTTCTCTCGGTAGAAGTGGTCGGCGCCAATGCATTTTACGATCACCATTCGGCTGGTGTCGTTCTGGTAAACACACTCAATCATCTTGAGCATTTGGAATGATGCCAATCTCGTGGTCTTAAGACAAGAGGAGTGTTTGATTAGTCACCGAATCAGCACGCCTTTAGATTTGATACAGATGAGTTGATACAGAGTTGGTCGCTTTGGTAGCGATCAACACGATTTTGGACAGGTCTGGGTGGGGCGGGTGATGCTCAGGGTTTTGATGATTACACATGACGGCACTTTCGTTTCAGCTGAAACACTTCTTTTTCGCCACTTTTTGCATGATTGCTTTGTTGATCATGGGGATTGCAGAATGGAGAAAGCGATCGGTTTGAGTGTTTCTCAGCAATTAGATGTTGAGCGGATGAATCGCGCGATCGAATCAACAATCGATCAACAGCAGCTGCAGGTGTTGGCCAAGCAATTGCTTCAGGCGTGGCATTCCCAGCGCGCTGCAACAATTTGGATCACGCGACAGCTGGAGCAGCTGGGCTGAGGCTCAATGCGTTGGCTTCAAGCAGCGAGCTCAGAGGTGATGCGTTGCGGATTGTGATTCGGGCGTTTCAAGGATGTGCGATCTGCCTGTCCTGCTGCGGCTAGATCAGCTTGAAGAGCTGAATTGCAACTGCGCAGTCGCGACCAGCTCGGCAGCTGATGGGCGATCGGCGCCTGCATCAGTTTGGCCAGACCGGGTCGCAGCAGGCCGGCGAAGTTTTGAACCGCCAGTTCTTCGCCATGGCGGTCGTAAGGCAATCGGTTGATGGCTGAATCCAGGCCGAACTGCCTCACGCGATCCTCGCCAACTCGCCGATACAGCACCTCAAGGGTCGGCAGTTGATCCATCGACATCACGCAACCTTCGTGTTCCATAAGGCCGCGCAACACCGTGCCGAAAATTTCGCCCGCCATGCGCTGCAGGCCTTCGCTGGGTTGTTGGCCCAGCTCCTTGTGTTTGTGGTCGAACAACCCCAGATCTACTTGAGCGATTCGGCTGGGGGCCACATGGCGATACACCTCAGACAGCAGGCCCACCTCCAGCCCCCAGTCCGATGGGATGCGCAGATTCATCGCCAAATCGGTGGTGAAGGCGAATTCACCAGCCAGGGGGTAACGGAATGACTGCAGGTACGACAGGTAGGGCAGAGGTCCGAAAATCTGCTCCAGGCTGGCCAGCAGTGGGCCAACAAACAGACGAGTGCCTCGGCCCTGAAGCGCTTGGGTTTCGAGGGAAAGGCGGCTGTAGAACGCCTTCACGTAGGCAATGCCGTGGGACCGATCCAGCAGGGGGCGGAGCATGCGCTCTGGATAGGCCGATCCAAAGGTTCTGATGTCGGCATCGAACAGGCCAACAACTTCAGCGTTCTGGCAGGCCACCCCGAGCCCCTGCCAGACGGCCCAGCCCTTGCCTGGTGGTCCGGTCACGTCGAGCCCCAGTTCGCCGACGGATTCGAGCAACTCCCGTACGGCGGGGCCATTGGTCCAGTGCACCCGAACGGGGAAGGGCATCCCTTCGAAAAATTTTTCCGCCGCTTTGACGTCTTCGGCGCTCGTGGCTGCCAATGCCACCACCAGTTCGTTGAGTCCCTTCAGGCCCGAAAGTGTGTCTCGAATCAGGCCGAGGGCCGGGCGGCTGAATTCCTCCATCAGGCAGGGGATCAGCAGGGTTGTGGGTCGCTGACTCAGCTCCCGGTTGAAGGCAACCGCATCGAGATTGCCCAAGCTGTAGTCATGGACGGTGCTGATCAGGCCCTGCTGAAAATCCATGTGGTGTTCGATGCAACAACAGAGGTCAGTGTCCTGCCCCATACCTGAAAGATCTGGAGGAGGAAGGTGATGCAGCCCCCGCGCGACGAGACGCTGCGGACCCTGCTTGGCGATCTGTACCCGACCGATTCTTCCGGGGATGGCAAGGAGTTGTCGTCGCAATTGCTGCAGATCTTGAGCCAATCGTCAGGAGATGGCGATATGGCAGAACACATCGATCGCTGGGACGGTGGAGATGTGGTCTTGATCACCTACGCCGACACCATTGGTGAGCAGGGTTTTCCTGGGCTTCAGGCGTTGAAGACGTTTGTGAATCTCCATCTGCAGCCCTTCGCAGCGGTGATTCATGTGCTGCCGTTCCTGCAATCCACCAGTGACGGCGGTTTTGCGGTGGCCAGCCACACCACGCTCGAGCCGCGTTTCGGGGATTGGCGTGATCTCGCCGCCCTGGCCCAGGGCCGACGGCTGATGGCCGATCTGGTTCTGAATCACGTGTCGGCTTCTCACCCCTGGGTGCAGCAGTTCATGCGGGATGAGCAGCCCGGCCGCTCCTGTGTGCTCGAGGCAGCCCCTGATCTCTGCTGGGCAGATGTGGTTCGTCCGCGCAGTTCCAATCTGTTCACGCAATTGAGGGGCCCCGTTGGTGCGCGTCAGGTCTGGACCACCTTTGGCCCGGATCAGGTGGATCTCAATTGGCGCAGTGCGGAGGTGCTGGTGGGCTTTGCCCGGCTGATGCAACGCATGGCCCGGCATGGGGTGCGTTGGATCCGTCTGGATGCCGTGGGTTTTGTCTGGAAGGAACCCCACACCTCATGCATTCACCTGCCGCAGGCCCATCAACTGGTTCGGGTGCTGCGGCTGCTGCTCGATCAGGTGGGACCCGATGGCGTTGTGGTCACCGAGACCAATGTTCCGGAGCAAGAAAACCTCTCCTATCTGAGGAGCGGTGATGAAGCGCATCTCGCTTACAACTTTCCCCTGCCGCCTCTGCTGCTTGAGGCCAGCGTCAGTGGTCGGGCCGATCTGCTCAATGCCTGGCTGAGTCGTTGGCCTGACTTGCCGCCGCAAACGGGGTTGCTCAATTTCACCGCCTGTCATGACGGCATCGGTTTGCGGCCGTTGGAGGGCCTGATGCCCCAGAAGCGCTTGCTGCAGCTGTTGATCGGCTGTGAGCAACGGGGTGGACTGGTCAGCCACAGGATGCTGAGTTCCGGCGACGAAGTTCCCTACGAAATCAACATCAGCTGGTGGAGTGCCATGGCGGATGGGGGGATTGATCCCACCTATCTCCAACGGGAGCGCTTCCTGCTCACCCAACTGTTGGTCCTGGCTTTGCCAGGGGTCCCCGCTTTCTATCTGCCGGCGTTGCTAGCGGCTCCCAATGATCTGACCCGCTTTCGTCGCACGGGCCATCGCCGGGATCTGAATCGGCCCCAGTTCACGGCCCAGGCCCTGGAGCGCCGCCTGGCGGATCCCGATTCAGATGTCTCCGCACTGCTGCCGGCGCTGCGGCGGGCTTTGGCCGAACGGGCTGTTCATCCGGCCTTGCACCCGGATGCCCCGATGACGGTGCTGAGCGAGGGCCGGAGTGATTGCGTCATCCTGCGGCGCTCCCGTGGGGGGGAAACGCTGGTGGCTGTTCACAACATCACGGCAGCGCGCCTCAGCTTTCGCCTCAGTGGTCTGGGTGGTGATCTGAACCAGCCCTGGGCCGATTGCCTGAGCGGTCATGTGTTCGAACCACATCAGTCGCATTCGCTAGAGCCTTATGCGGTGCATTGGTTGGTTCAGCCATGACCGCGAGTGTCGAGCCGGCGTGGTGGGTGGTGACTGATCTCGATGGCACCTTGCTGGATCACAGCTACGACTGGTCGCCGGCCAAGGATCTGATCCGTCAGCTGCAACAGCACCGGATTCCGGTGATTCCCTGCACCAGCAAAACGGCCGAGGAAGTGCGCGGCTTTCGCTGCGAGGCGGGGCTGCATGACCCTTACATCGTTGAAAACGGTGGCGCCGTGCATGGGGAAACTCCGGAAGGGGAACCCTGGGAGCTGCCGTTGGGTCCGGATTGGACGGCGCTGAAACCTCAGTTGCAGCGACTTCAGGCCGAGTTGGGTGAGCCCCTGCGTCCGTTGGATGAACTCAGTGAGGCGGAAGGGCAGCGGTTGTTGGGGCTTGGTGGTGAAGCCTTGCGCCAGGCGCAGCGGCGCTGCTGCAGCGTGCCTTTTGTGCCGCCTTCGGCAGAGGGGCGTCGCCGGCTTGAGGCCCTCGTCCAGCGGATGGGCCTGACGGTGGTGCAGGGCAACCGCATGGGTCACCTGCTGGGCCCAGACATCAGCAAAGGCAAGGCGTTGGCCACCCTGAAGCGACATCTGGGTGCTGAGCAGGTGAAGGTTTTGGCCTTGGGGGATTCCCCCAACGATCTGCCGTTGCTCGAGGTGGCCGATATTGCTGTTGTGGTGCCCGGGCCCGATGGCCCCCATCCCGCGTTGCGTTCCGGGATCGTTGCCGGGCGTTTCCAGCTGGCGGCAGCCCCCCATGCCAACGGTTGGGATGAGGCTGTGCGCCGGATTCTTCGCATCTAGGCCATCGCTGGACCCTGGCTCAATCCAGCAAGGATTGCCAGAGCTCCACTGCAGCAGTGGTTGTCGCCATGGGCTGACCGTTGTGGGATGCGATCGGTCGACAGCTGAGGCTGTTGATCAGAACGGCCTGATCGTCGGTATCGAATGTGGCCGCCAGCTCGGTTTCCACCGCGATGCCCTGGGCCAGTGCACGGCCCCGCATCACCCCCGGGAGGCAGCCGCTGTTGAGGGGCGGTGTTAGCCACTGTCCGCGACGCCGGACCAGCAGATTGGCCGCCGTTCCGCAGCACAGGGCTCCAGCCGTGTTCAAGAGCAGAGCGTCGTCGGCCCCTTGCTCCTGGGCTTCCCTGCGGGCCTGGATCGATTGCCCGTAGGCAAAGGTCTTGCAACAGCTCAAGCGGCTGGAGGCGTTGCGGCGCTCATGCCGACTGGTGATGGTGGTGACGGCTGAAAATGTTGGCGTGCAGGCCTGGAGCGTGAGCCAAAAGCGGTGGTGCCCTGGGGCCGGCAGTCCGATTCCGCGCTGAGGCGAGCTGCCCCGGCTCCAGTTGAGGCGCAGGGCTCCATGGGCTTCGCTCAGTTGGCTGCGTTGAATCGCATCTTCAAGCAGAGGCTCCAGCGCGTCTCGCTGCGGTGGCGGGTCCATGCCCAGCAGAGCTGCACTGTCGCTCCAGCGCTGCAGGTGCTCCTCCAGGAGTTGCGGTGCACCGTTGCGGATCAGCACCGTTTCAAAGAGGCCATCGGCCAGGAGCAGGGCGCGGTCGTTGAGGGGAAGCTGCAGGCTTGCTGCTGTTCCCCACTGGCCGTCGATCCAGGCGATAGCGCTGCTCATGCCAGCTGTGGTCATGCCAGCGCCTCCAGCAAGGGCTGCAGCTTCCACATCAACTCCTCTGCTTCGCCAAGGGGATCCGAGTCGGCGACGATTCCGCAGCCGGCATGGGCCCGCAGGGTGTCGCCTTGACGCAGTAAGGATCGGATCAAAATGTTGCTGTCGAAGCTGCCATCCCAGTCGATCCGCAGCAGTGATCCGCAGTAAGGCCCTCGGCTGGTGGGCTCGAGCTCATGCAGACGTTGGCAGGCCCGCAGTTTCGGCGCCCCGCTGATCGACCCCCCAGGCCAACTGGCTTCCAGAAGATGGACCCAGCTCAATCCGGTCTGAAGTTGTCCCTCCACGACTGAGGTGAGGTGATGCACGGAGGCATAACTTTCGAGCCCCACCAGTTGGGGAACCTGAATTGAACCCGGCTGGCAGGCACGACCGAGGTCGTTACGCAGCAGGTCGACGATCATCACGTTCTCGGCCCGGTCCTTGTCGCTGCACACGAGTTCCGCGGCGAGATTTGCATCCTGTTCGGGGTCGCCATGGCGCGGCCTGGTGCCTTTGATCGGCCGGGTTTGTACGGCTCCATCAGCACTCACCTGCAGAAAACGCTCCGGGGACGATGACAGCAACGCCTCGTTCTGGTCGCTGATGATCAGCCCTGCAAAGGGGGCAGGACAGGCCTGCCTCAGGGTGAGAAACAGCTCGAGGGCACTGCCTCCCTGGGGCCACGCTGTGCTGCAACAGGCCGTGAGATTGGCTTGGAAGAGATCACCTGCAGCGATCAGATCACGGATGCGCTGCACTCCTGCGGCGTACTGCTCGGGTGTGGTGTGGTGACTCCAGGCCGTCAGGGGGATTGATGGGGGCTCGTCTTTGGGCTGCTCAGGGCTGGAGGCCAGCTGTTGGGTGAGGCGGTCCAGAGCAGCCGTGCTGCTGGCTTCGATCCACAGCCTGCGCTTTTGGAGATCAAAGCGAAGCACCGGATCGTGGCGGGCGATCCAAAGCGTGGCCATGCCGTCGCTGGCCCAGGGGTTTCCCGGTTCCACCCAGGCGGCGGCTTCATAGCTCAGCCAGCCGCACCAATGCCCTGGGGCAAGCCCCCGCAGTGCCTCGAAGGGATTGCGGGCTCCTGATTCTCCAGGGAGACCGCGGCAGCAGATGATCTCCTGGGGTGCCACCGCCAGGGTGGCCCATCGGCCCAGGTTGCTGCCGTCGCCATCCAGCCAGACCAGTCCTTCTTCGCCGTAGGCATGGGCCAGTTGGTGTGCGAGCGCTTGGGGCTCTTGCCAGGGCAGCTCAAGCCGTTGGGGGCGGATCATGCCGCTGTTGAACTGCAGAGGTCAGGCCGGCCTGCTTCGCGGAGCGCTGCATCACGGATGCGGCAGCTGTCGCAGACGCCGCAGGGGTGCGTGCCGCCGCTGTAGCAACTCCAGGTCGTTTTGATCGGAACACCCAGGCGAAGGGCTTCCTCAACGATGCGCACCTTGCTCCACTGCACAAGCGGTGCCCAGAGTTGGGCGCCATGGCCCTCCCGACCGGCTTTGCTGGCCAGGTCGGCCAGGGTCTGAAAGGCGTTGAGGTAGTCGGGCCGGCAGTCGGGATACCCCGAGTAATCGACAGCATTCACCCCCAGCACCAACCTCTCGGCTCCGCGAGCCTCCGCCAGGCTCAGGCCAATGGAGATGAACACGGTGTTGCGCCCGGGCACGTAGGTGGGCGGAATGCGGCCTTCCTCCACGCCATGGGTGGGGATTGAGATGCTGGCGTCGGTGAGGGCTGACCCCCCCCAGCTGGCCAGATTCACGCTGATGCAGTGATGCTCTGCCAAGCCAAGCTGCTCAGCAACGGCAGCGGCGGCGTCCAATTCGCGGCGATGGCGCTGGCCGTAGTCAAAGGACAGGCCGATGACGCGGTCGCCTTGCTCAAGGGCAAGGGCCGCAGCGGTGGCGGAATCCAAACCTCCGGAGAGAAGCGCAATGGCAGTGCGTTGACTCATCTCAGAAGCGTGAGTTCGTGCAGGGCGCAGTAGTCCTGCTCATCAAGGTCGGTGCCCTTGGCTTGTTCAAGCAGGGACAGCAAACCGCTCAACCCCTGATCCTGGAGCCCAGCGGTTGTCGCCTCCTCCAGGAACAGGCGCAGGTCTTTGCGCAGCAGGGCGGTGCTGAAGTTGGGATCGGTGTAGCTGTGATCCAGCATCCGTTGCAGCTTCTTGTCGAAGGTGGGGGCGTAGAGCGCTGACGGCCGCAGGATGGCCATGAACGTTTCCACAGGAACGCCGGCCCGCTGAATCAGTTGCAGGGAGAGGGAGAAGCTGTGGGTGAGGCTGGCGATCAACTGATTGAGGGCCAGCTTGGTGGCAGCGCCGCTGCCAACGGGGCCCACGAGCTGGGGCTCTTGGCAGAGATGAGAGAGGAGTGGCCGTTGTTCTTCGAAGACTTGCTCTTCGCCGCCGGCCATCACTAGTAGAGATCCGTTCAGCGCCTGTGGTTTGCTGCCGAGCACCGGGGCTTCCAAATACCGCCCTCCTTGGTCCGCAACCTGTCTGGCGAGCTTGCGGCTTTCCTCCACTCCCATGGTTCCCATCGGGACCACCGTTGAGCTCTGCAGATCCCCAATCGTGCCGATCACGGATGCCGTTGCTGCTCCGTCACGCAAAACGGAGATCACGACTCTGTTGTTTTTGGCGGCTTGCCCCAGATCGTCGATCGCTATTGCACCCTTCTCCACGAGGGAGACGATGCGGGAGGGGTCGCGATTCCAGACGTGGACGTTGAGACCCTGCTCCAGCAATCGGGTTGCGATCGCCGTTCCGAGGAGGCCTGTGCCCAGAACGGCCACTGAGGTCATGGGCTCAGGTGATCAAATTCTGTTCAACATCAACGTAGTGGAGCAGACCCTGCCCTCAACGGTCTCGTTCAGCGGATTCCAAGCCATTTGTGGCTTTGCAGGCTGAGGCGCCATTGAGCGTGTTGACGCACATGCTCCACAGCCAGGGCTTCTCCGATGCTGCTCTCCCAGCCCGGCTGCAGCAGCCGCTCTGTGTCGTCCTCGCACTTGGACGCCATGGCTGCAGCGAAGCTGATGTCTTCCGGGCCATGCACCACAACTTTGAGCTCATGGCAGGCCTGCAAAAGCTCTTGCCGTGGGGGGCGGTGGCGTTTTGGCGAGAGGGTGATCCAATCGAAGCGTCCGCTGAGTGGATCCACCCCGCTGGTTTCCAGATGCAGGGGGAGACCGCATCGCGCATCGAGGCTCTGGGTGAGGTGCTGCAGATCGTGATGCAACGGTTCTCCACCGGTGATCACAACGAAGCTGGCCCCGGCTTCAGCAGCCATCTGGGCGGCATCAGCCAAGGCATCGACGGGCTGCTCAGGGTGCCCTTGGGCCGGCCATGAGTGCTTGGTGTCGCACCAGGGACAGCCCACGGTGCAGCCCGCGAGCCGAATGAAAAATGCACTGCGTCCGGCATGGTGGCCTTCTCCCTGCAGGGAATGGAATGTTTCCACCACCGGGAGACGCTGGGAGTCAGCCATCGACTCGGTTCATGGGATCGCAATGTCCCCCTGTTGACGCAGGGCCTGAGCCGGTGAATCCGGAAGGCGTTGTTGGGCCGCTTCGATCAATCCCCGGAACAACGGATGGGGTTGTCCAGGCCGGGAGAGGAATTCGGGGTGGTACTGGCAGGCGGTGAAGAACGGATGCCCTTTCAGTTCGATCAACTCCACCAGGCGTCCATCCGGGGACGTGCCGCTCACCACATATCCGGATTCCAGGAAAAGATTGCGATAGGAGTTGTTGAATTCGTAGCGGTGGCGGTGGCGTTCATAGACCACCTCGTCTCTGTAGAGCCTCTGGGCGAGGGTTCCCGGCGCAATCCTGCAGGGGTAGACCCCCAGGCGCATCGTGCCGCCCAGGTCGACCACGTCCTGCTGTTCCGGCAGCAGGTGAATCACGGGATGGGGCGTGTTTTCGTTTAATTCAGCACTGGTGGCCTCGGTGAGGCCGGCCTGGTTGCGAGCCCACTCGATCACTGCGGTTTGCATCCCAAGACAGAGCCCAAGGAAGGGCACCCGTTGTTCCCGGGCCCAGCGAATCGCTGCAATCTTTCCATCGACGCCACGGTTGCCGAAGCCACCGGGCACGACGACGGCGTCCATTCCGCGTAGGAGTGCATCGGCGCCGTCGGCTTCAATCTGTTCGGCGCAGACCCAGTGCAGGTCGAGGGAGGCATCCTGGGCAATGCAGGCATGCTGCAGCGCTTCGACGACGGAGAGATAGGCGTCGTTCAGCTGCACGTACTTGCCCACCAGGGCAACCTTCACCGATGGGCCGGGATTGCGCAGCTTGTTGACCAGTTGTTCCCATGCCGCCATGTCGCTGTCATGGTCGGTCAGGTTCAGCACGTCCAGCACTTCACGGCACAGCCCCTCCTGCTCGAGGATCAGCGGCACGGCATAGATGCTGTCGGCATCCAGAGAGGGAATCACGGCGCGGGTGGGCACCCCGCAGAAGCCGCCGATTTTCCGCTTGAGATCGTCGCTGATGTCGCGATCACTGCGGCAGACGAGCACATCCGGCTGGATGCCGATCGAACGCAGTTCCTTGACCGAGTGCTGTGTGGGCTTGGTTTTGAGTTCGCCGGAGGTGCCGATGAAGGGCAGCAGGGTGACGTGGATGTAGGCCAGGTCGTTGCGACCCACGTCCTCCCGGAATTCACGGATGGCTTCTAGGAAGGGCAGTGATTCGATATCACCCACGGTGCCGCCGATTTCCGTGATCACCACATCGGCATTGCTGTTGGAGGCAACCCGGTGGATGCGCTCGCGGATCTCGCCGGTGATGTGGGGAATCACCTGAACGGTGCCGCCGTTGTAGTCGCCGCGGCGCTCCTTGTTGATCACCGATTGGTAGATCGAGCCGGTGGTCACGCTGTTCAGGCGTGACATCGCCGTGTCGGTGAAGCGCTCGTAATGGCCCAGGTCGAGATCGGTTTCGGCGCCGTCTTCCGTGACGAAGACCTCACCATGCTGGAACGGGCTCATCGTCCCGGGATCCACATTCAGGTAGGGATCCAGCTTGAGAATCGAAACGTTGTAGCCCCGCGACTTCAGCAACCGGCCGAGGCTCGCCGCCACGATTCCCTTGCCAATGCTGGACACCACACCACCGGTGATGAAGACGAATTTGGCCATGACCTGCCGGGCGACTCTTCAAATTAGCTGGCGTCGGTCATAGGCTCCAGGGGGAGCCGGTGTTTTAGGAATCCAGGCCCTGGATGTAATCCCGGACTTTGCTGCGTCGTTGGGGTTGCCGCAGTTTGAGCAGGGCGCGGGTTTCGATCTGACGAACGCGCTCCCTTGAGAGTTTCAGCTCTTCCCCGATCTGGGCCAGGGTCTGGGGCGTGTCGTCCTCCAATCCGAAGCGCAGGCGCAGGACAGCGGCTTCCCGACTGGTGAGTTCATCCAGGAGATCCTCCAGATCGTTGTGGAGTTCGTCGTGGGTGAGGGTCTGCTCCGGGGTGGCATGGCCGTCCTCGATCAGATCCCCAAGCTGGGTGTCCTGTTCGCGGCCGACACGGGTGTCCAGAGACACTGAGCGGGGCACCCGGGCCAGGGTCTGGCGCACGGTGTCTTCACTGATGCCCAATTCGCGCGCCAGATCCGCGATCGAGGCAATGCGTCCTTCGTTGCTTGCAATCTCCTGCTGGACCCGTTTGATCCGGTTCAGTTTTTCGGTGACGTGAACGGGCAAACGGATCGTGCGGCTCTGGGTGGCGATGGCCCGGGTGATGCCCTGGCGGATCCACCAGTAGGCGTAGGTGCTGAAGCGGAAACCGCGGGTGGGATCGAACTTTTCCACGGCCCGCTCCAGCCCGAGCGTTCCCTCCTGGACCAGGTCCAGGATTTCCATTCCCCGCTGCTGGTACTTCTTGGCCACCGCCACCACCAGGCGCAGGTTGGCCTGAATCATGTGGTCTTTGGCTCGCCGCCCGTTGCGGAGGGCCAGCTTCAGATCCTTAGCCTCCAGCTGGGCCTGCTCAGCCCAGGCCTGATAGCCCCGGTCAATCCGCTGCTGCAACTCGGGCAAGGGCAGTCCTGCCGCGCGTGCCCATTCCTGCTTGGTTGGCCAGTGGCTGTGCTGGTTGGCTTCCCGGCGTTGCAGTTCTTCGAGACGGTGCAGTTCACCGATGGCGGCATCGCTCTCAGCCAGCTCTCGTTGCTGGAGCAGCAGTGCTTCGCGGCGCTGCACCAGGCGGGCCAGGGTGACCTCCTCCTCATTGGTGAGCAGGTCGACCCGGCCGATGTCCTGGAGATAAAGCCGCAGCAGATCCGTTGTGCCGCTGCTGCGGCGCTCACGGGTCCCCCCGGTCCGTCGGGGCTTGCTGGGCAAAAGCTGGCCTTGTGAAGTCCAACTTCAGGGTTCCTCGCCGTTGGCCGCGGTGCGACAAATGCGCTGATTCCCTTCGGGATCTGCTCAGCCCAGTAGCCGCCTTCAGTCTTCCTGGTCGGGCTCAACCCAAGTGCTGGCCACGTGCAGTTCCTCCAGCTGCTTGTCGGCAACGCCCCCTGGGGCACTGGTCATCAGGCAGCGGGCCTGCTGGGTCTTGGGGAAGGCAATGGTGTCGCGGATCGACTCCTCTCCGGCCAGCAGCATCACCATCCGGTCCACACCGAAGGCCAGGCCGCCGTGGGGCGGTGCGCCCACATCGAGAGCGTCCATCAGGAAGCCGAACTGCTCCTGGGCCTCCTCGAGGGGCAATCCAACCGTCTGCAACACCTGGCGCTGCAGGGCGGAGTCATGGATGCGCAGGGAGCCGCCGCCGAGTTCAAGGCCATTGAGCACAAGGTCGTAGGCCTGGGCCCGGGCTCCGGGCAGGGTTTCGGCCCACTTCGATGCATCGCTGCCGAGATCCTCCGCATTGGGGGCGCAGAAGGGGTGGTGCAGGGCCTCGTAACGGTTCTCGTCGCCGTTGAACTCGAACATCGGGAAGTCCACCACCCAGAGGAAGTTCCACTGGTCGTTGTCCCGGTCGGCCTTCACCATGCCCAGCTCCTTGGCCAGGTACTGGCGCACCCGGTCGAGGGCCTTGTTCACCGTGGCGGTGTCGCCGGCACCGAACAGCAGCAGGGTGCCGGGTTCCGCGCCGGTGCGGCTGAGCAGCTCCTGCTTCTGCTCATCGCTGAGGTTGTCCTTGATGGCGCCGATCGTGTCGATCTCACCGCCGTCGCGCACCCGGATGAAGGCCAGGCCACCGGCACCAGCTTTCTGTGCCTCGCTGAACACATCACCACCCGGCTTGATCCGCACGTTGCTCACCGCATCGTTGCCGCCGGGCACCGCGATGCACTTCACCGCGCCGCCGGACTTCACGGCGCCACTGAACACCTTGAAGCCCATGTCCTTCACGATGTCGCTCACGTTGGTGAGCTCCATGCCGTAGCGGGTGTCGGGTCGGTCGGTGCCATAGCGCTCCATGGCGTCATGCCAGGTCATGCGTGGGAAGGGCCGCGGCAGTTCGATGCCCTTCACGGCCTTCCAGATGGCGCAGATCAGTGATTCGTTCAGCTCCAGGATCTGCTCCTGATCCATGAAGCTCATCTCGATGTCTAGCTGGGTGAATTCCGGCTGGCGGTCGGCCCGCAGGTCTTCGTCGCGGAAACAGCGGGCCACCTGGTAGTACCGCTCGATGCCGCCCACCATCAGCAGCTGCTTAAACAACTGGGGGGACTGGGGCAGGGCGAACCATTCGCCGCCGCAGACCCGGCTGGGAAGGACGTAATCGCGGGCGCCTTCCGGCGTGGAGCGGGTCAGCACCGGGGTCTCCACCTCGATGAAACCGGCGTCTTCCAGGAAGCGACGGGCGGCCTGGATGGTCTGGGCCCGCAGCCGCAGGTTGTCGTTCATGCGCTTGCGGCGCAGATCCAGATAGCGGTGGCGCAGCCGCAGTTCTTCGCGGGTGTTCTCCTCGTCGTGCACCGACACGGGGAAGGGCAGGTTGCCTTTCACGCTGTTCAGCACGGTGATGCCGCTGGCGAGCACTTCCACGGCTCCCGTCGCCAGCTTGTCGTTCAGGGAGTCGCCGGGCCGGGCCCGGACTTTCCCTTCAACCTGCAGCACGGTTTCGCTGCGCAGATGCTCGGCGACGGCGAAGGCGTCGGCGCCCAGATCCGGGTCCACCGTGATCTGCACCGTGCCGCTGCGGTCCCGCAGGTCGATGAAAATCACCCCGCCGTGATCACGGCGTCGATCCACCCAGCCGCACAGTTGCACCTGCTGATCAATGTTCTGTTCGCGCAGGTCGCCGCAACCGTTGCTGCGCATGGGATGTCTCAACTGGAGAAGAGCGAGTTTCCCACAGCAGCGGTGAGCGTCAGGCGCGTTTGTAGAAGGGCTTGCGAACGACCGTTGCCGGCTGGGCCTTGCCGCGGATCTCAACGCTCAGTTCGGTGCCGAGTTTGGCGAGGGACGGCGGCACGTAGGCCAGGGCGATCGCTTCTTCCAAGGTGGGTGACCAGGTGCCGCTGGTGACAATGCCCACCGTCTCTCCGTTGTGCATCACGGGGTAGTCGTGGCGGGCGATGGCACGACCCTGCAGCTTGAGCCCCACCAGGCGTTTGGCCGGGCCGGATTCCGCCGCCTGCTCCAGCGCCTGTCGGCCCACAAAATCCACGGGCATTTCCAGGTGCACGAGCCAACCCAACCCGGCCTCGAAGGGGTTGGTTTTGTCGTTCATGTCTTGGCCGTAAAGGTGCATGGCGGCCTCCAGCCGCAAGGTGTCCCTTGCCCCCAGGCCGCAGGGGGTGACACCGCGATCGAGCAAAAGCTGCCAGAGCTTCTGTCCGTCGTCGGCGTTGAGCAGCAACTCGGCACCGTCTTCGCCGGTGTAGCCCGTGCGAGCACTGAACACCGGTTGGCTCAGGCCCTTGAGGTTGAGCATCCGGTGGCCGAAGCGGGGCAAGCCGCTGAGGTCTTCGCCGCTCAGCTCCTGCAGCAAACCCATGGCCTCAGGGCCCTGCAGAGCGAGCAGCACTCCGTCCTTTTTGATGTCGGTCACCGTCAGGCCAGCGGGCTCCATCTGTTCACGGATCCAGGCGGTGTCGCTGTCGGCGCAGGCGGCATTGATCACCAGCACCAGCGCACCCCGTTCGGCATCAATGGCACCGCAGTCGTAAACGATGAGGTCGTCGCGAATGCCGCCGCGCTCGTTCAGCAGAACCGAGTAGCAGGCTTCGCCGGGACCGATGCGGTGCAGGTCGCTGGGGATCAGCCGTTGCAGCGCATCCTTGGGATTGGCACCTTCGAGGCGCAGCACTCCCATGTGGGAAATATCAAACATGCCGACCCGTTCGCGAACGGCCTTGTGCTCCTGGATCAGGCCGCTGAACTGAACCGGCATCTCCCAGCCTGCAAACGGCACCGTGCGGCCCCCGGCGCTGCGGCAGGACTCGAACAGGGGAGTGCGCTGCAGGGACATGGGGGCGGCCGATGAGAAGCGCATTCTTATGGAGGGCTTCACGATCCGGAAGGGAACCCGGAAATTTGCCCCTGTCCATGGTCCGTTTCGCAGACCGTCACTAGCTTGAGCGCGTTTCCGGAGCGCTTGTTTGGCCGCTAGCTCCTGCTGTCGCAGTTGTCAGTACTGCACCCTGCCGGCAGGTGCGAAGGGGTGGTGCCGTCTGCGCCGGTTGGAGGTGCATGCCGAGATTGCAGATCTGATGGTCTGTCACCACTGGACCCCCCGTTCCCCCAAGCTTCCGGCTCTGCAGAGCAGCGGTGTTGGAGAGCGTCAGCTGGAGCTGGATCGCAGCTTGACGTGAGCCTGGATCCATCCACGTCTCCGCCATTGCTGATGGCCTCCACCGGATGAACGCGGGATACTGCAGCCAACCCCCGTTATTGCCTTGTCCGCCTCAGCTCCGCTGACTCCTCTGGAACTGATCCAGGAACAGCCTGAGGTGGATCGCCTGACCCTTCCCACCGGCGCAACTGTTTTCAGTGCCGGTGAGCCTGTGCAGTTCATCCATGTGATTGAACGGGGATGGATGGAACTGAGCAGTGGTCCGTTGAACCGCATTCGCTTTGGTTCCGGTGAATTGTTTTTCTATGAGGATCTGGTGGATGGCGCCGAGTGTCACAGCCGTGATGCCACAGCGGTGACGCCTGTTTCGTTGTTCCGCCTGAGCCGCTCCAATTTTCTGGCGCTCATCCATCGGCACCCAACGCTGGTGCTGCAATTGCTCAGCAAGCAGCACAGTCGTTTGCGGCAGCAGCGGGCTGATGCCCGTCACTTCTATTGATTGCCACCCAGGAGCAGCAGCAGGCTGCGGGTCACCTTGGCGGCCAGCACGGAGCTGATGCCACTGGTGTCGAGTTGTGGGGCCAGTTCCACCACATCGGCCGCCACCAGGTGATGTTCTCGAAGCACCCCGATCAGGCTGGCGAAGTCAGACCAGTTGTAACCACCGGGTTCCGGTGTGCCGGTCCCAGGCAGAACGGCGGGGTCAAACCAGTCCAGATCGACAGTGAGATAGATGGGTTTCCCCTGCAAGGGAGCGAGGGCCTGTTGAAGGGCGTCGACGCTGGGCATCAGCCGGCCGCTCTCGTGCAGTTCGCTGAATTCCTCCCGCGTGCCACTCCGGATCGCGAGTTGAAACAGCGTCTGGCTGGGAAGAACCTCCAAACAGCGGCGCATGGCGCAGGCATGGCTGTGGCGGGCCCCCAGCCAGCTGTCCCTGAGGTCGGCATGGGCATCCAGCTGCACCAGCACCAGGTCGGGGTGGCGTTGTGCCACGGCCTCCACGGCACCTGAGCTGATCGAATGCTCCCCGCCCAGCATCAGGGGCCTGAGCCCCAGGCTGAGCACGGCTTCGGTTGCTTGCTTCACCTTGGTGAGAACGGGCTCAGGGTTGCCGAAGGGAATCTCAACGGCACCAAGATCCGCAAAGTCGAGATCCTCCAGATCCAGGTTGAGTTGCGGGCAATAGGTCTCCAGGCCAGCGCTCACCTCTCGGATGGCGGCGGGGCCGAAGCGGGTGCCAGGGCGAAAGGAGGTGGTGCCGTCATACGGCACACCAAACAGACCAACGCGGCAGTCGGCAGGGTTGCGACGGGATCCCATGAAAATGGTTCCGTCGCTGTCAAACAAACTGTCGAAAAGCCCACTCGGCGGTTGTGCGGTCATGGCTGCAGCTCCCGTTCGACGAAGGCCGGAATGGCGTCCATGCCCCCCCGCTGCCAGCGCGGGGACCAGATCTCGCAGCCTGCGGCGATGGCCTCGCTGCGCTCTGGGTATGGAGTGCGGTAACGGGGTGTTGCCATCGCAGCGAAGGTCCAGCTCCACCAGCCGCTGGGGTACATCGGCACCCAGCCATAGAGCGGGTCGGCATGGTCAAACACCTCGCGTAACAGGCGCACCATGGCGATGTGGACATCGCGGAAGGCTTCCGGAGATTCGCTCTGCGTGCCGAACACGCCCCCGGGCTTCAGCAGCCGTCGGCAGTTTTCAAAGAAGGCGCGGTTGAACAGGCCTTCGGCGGGTCCGGCGGGATCAGAGCCATCCACCAAGACAACGTCATAGCTCTGGTCCTCAGCCTCAGCGGCCCAGGCGATGCCATCGCCCACCGTGAGCTGGAACCGCGGATCAGACCAGGCGGATCCGCCGATGTCGGGAAGGTGTTCCCGGCTGAGTTCCACCACACGCCCGTCAATCTCCACCATGTCCAGCCGCTGGACGCCTGGGTGGCGCAGGCATTCCCGCGCGGTGCCGCCGTCCCCGCCTCCGATCACCAGAATCCGCTCGATCGAGCTGGCGCTGCATAGGGCTGGGTGCACCAAGGCCTCGTGGTAATGGCGTTCCTGCTGTTCCGCTGTCATCCAACAGCCATCCAGGAGCAGCCCCCGCCCGTAGCGCTCACTGCGAATCACGCTGATCCGCTGGAACGGACTGGTCTCCTCGACCAGCACCTCTCCCTTCAATCCATAGCGGACGCCGCGGTGTTCTTCGTCAATCCAGCTGCTCATGGGCTGCGGTGGGCATCTCTCCAGCTAAGGACCCGGTGGGGCTGTTCCCAAACACCAGATGTAGTGCTCTTGGGATTGACGAACGCAAGTTGTGGAGGTTGAATGTGCTGTGTTGGGGAGCTGCTGTGGAAGAGGGCAGCTCCAAAGCCTTTTTCGTCAGATCAAGGCTTTTGTTTTATCGGTAGGGGTCAGGGTTGGTGCAGGTGCTCTCTCTTCGAAGCATCAACCTGGTGGGAGCATCCTGTTGTTCTTGAGCCAGGAGATGGCTGGTGCAAGACCTGGTGGTGAACGAGCGGTTGACCATTCCGTCCAGGGAGCTGCGCTGGCGGTTCAGCCGCTCATCCGGCCCCGGCGGGCAGGGGGTCAACACCACCGATTCCCGTGTGGAATTGCTTCTGGATCTGGCGAACTGTTCCTGTCTGGGTCCATTTCGCCGCGCCCGATTGCTGGAGCACTTCCAGACCCGTTTGGTGGAGGGCTGCCTACGGGTTGTGGTCGCAGAAGAACGCTCCCAATGGCAGAACCGACAGAAGGCTCTGCATCGCATGGGGGAGCTGCTGCGGGAGGGCTTGCAGCCAGCACCGCGTGCCCGAAAGGCCACCCGGCCGGGTCGTGGTGCCGTGAAGCGGCGGTTGGACACCAAGAAAAAGCGTGGTGACCTCAAGCGTCAACGGCGCAGTCGTCCCTCCCTCGACGACTAATCGGATCCAGAGGTGGGCGAGTGTTCTGCTCGGATCGCCGCTTTGGCCTGTTTCCAGAGGGCTTCCAATTCGTTGATGCTGCGGCCCTGCAGATCCCCTTCCAGGGCAGCTTCAACGCGGGAGAAGCGGTCGAGGAAGCGTTGATTCGTGCCGGTGAGACCCTCCTCGGGTTCGATGCTGCACCAACGGGCCACATTCACCAGGGTGAACAGCAGATCGCCCAGTTCCTCCTGGGCATGACCTTTGTCGCCGTTGGCCACCGCCTCCTTGAGTTCGTCCAGCTCCTCATGGACCTTCTCCCAGACGCCGGCCATGTCATCCCACTCGAAGCCGGCTTTGGCCGCTTTCTTGGAGATGGTCATGGCTCCAGCCAGGGCCGGCAGGCTCCGCACCTTGGTTCTGAGCCGGTCGCTGAGGGGGCTGGAGGAGCCCGCCAGGGCCTCGGCCTGCTCCTGGAGCTTGATGGCCTCCCAGCTGCGTCGCACCTCGTCACTGGTGCTGGCGACGGCATCGCCGAACACATGGGGGTGACGGCGGATCAGTTTGTCGCTGATGCCGTCGGCAATCGCATCCAAATCAAAGCGCTGCTGCTCCCGAGCGATCTGGGCATGCAGCACCACCTGCAGCAGCAGATCCCCCAGCTCTTCCTTCATCTCGGCATCGCTGCCCTGGCGGATCGCATCGGCCACTTCATGGGCCTCTTCCAGCACGTAGGGCACCAGCGAGGCATGGGTCTGCTCCAGATCCCAGGGACAGCCCGTTGTTGGATCCCTGAGTTGGGCCACAACATCGATCAGTCGCTGGATGGCGTCAGAAGGAGCGTTGGCCATGCCGGGGCAACAACTGGGGCAACGCCCACATTCTCATCGCTGTCGTTTCTTCGACCATTCCTGGGGCCAGGGGTCGCCATCGAGGATCAGGTGGATCCAGGCACTGCCCTCCAAACCCACAAGCAGAGCGATGAACTCCCGTGGGTGCTGATGCATCAGTTGCTGGAGCGTCGTCAGCAGCACCGCTGGTGAGAGTGCTGGAACCGCCATGCTCACGATCAGGCACCAGGTGAGCAGCACCGCCAGGCGCGCGGCTGTTCCCAGCAGCGGACCATGGGACCAGAGCGAGCGATGGGGAATCAGCAGGCGATAGGGCCACCAGAGAAAGCCGAGGGCTCCCCAGCGCCGCAGCGCATTGGAGCGGGTATCGAGGTCTGGGGACAGCCATAAACCGCCAGCCAGGCAGCTGGCGGCTGCGATCAAGGCTGCAGCCCATCCCAGCACCAAGCCCACAGCGATGCCGAGCGGGAGACTCATGACCCAGATGCTCTGATCGTGGCGGGGACCCGTTGCCAAGTCTTCGGGGCTGTCGTGCGCCCCCAAGCTGACGCGTTAGGGCAGAATCTGCCCAGTGGGGCGATTAGCTCAGCGGTAGAGCACCTCCCTTACAAGGAGATTGTCACTGGTTCGATCCCAGTATCGCCCATTTCAAAACGCAGTGCAGCACTGCGTTTTCTGAGGTTTTGCTTCAGTTCGCCAGCGCTCGCTCTCCAGGACCATTGCTTGTTGGCTGGGCGCTGAATTCACCGCGTAGGACGCCTTCTGCTCTTCGCATCATTTTCAGGCAGGTCTCCCTGTCAGCAGCGGCGTAGGCAGCATCCATGCATTGCACGTACTGCTCTTCAGGAGTCACAAGCCGTTTGCCGTTGGGCGGAGTATCGGTCCGATTCGAATGGCTTGCCGTAGCTGCAATTACTCATCCGTTTGGTGCGCCGGACGGGTGGGTGTGCAAAGGTGGGGCGACGCCAAAGAGCCTGATTTAAGGCCCACTGCGCGAGAACCGATAACTCGATTCCATGAACAGAAGATCCAGCACTCCCCCGAGGGAGTGGCGAAAGGCTGGCAGCAAAGCCAGCAGAATTGACCTAAGCGGCTATGCCTCATCTCAGCATCGCCGTTTCCTGAAGGCGGAAGCCGAGCAGGCCCCAGGGGAGCCCAGGCATCGCTGACGAGGTTCGTCCCTTCAGCGGAATGAAGACGCCTCAGCTGTTGCTGCTGTCATCCATGCCACGTCTGATCAGGCTTTGCGTGAGCCAAAGCAGACCAATGAAACCGGCCGTGACGATCAACAGAGTCAAGATTCAGGCTGTGGTGCGGACGTAGAGACGTAGCTCGCTTTGCCATCACATCATCATTGAAAGGCAGGCCTCTAAGGCACTTTGTGATGCAGTTGGTCTTGGCGCTTGTGGTTCCCGTGGTTCTGCTGGTGGGGTTCACTGCGCTGTTGGCAACTGGCAGGTTGTCGATCTCTCGCAACGCTGCGTGGTTGTTGGAACGCCAAGGCAGCATCTGGATGGCTGGAGTCGTGGCCCTTGCTGCTGCTGCGGCTGTGGTTGCTCTGCAGCGTTAAGCCGTCTCGCCGAAGCGCTTTCAAAAGCTTGACCCATCCCCAGGGAGGGAGCGGGATGGGTGGCTTGTCATTTGGAAGTCTTGATCAGCGGCTGCTGGAGCGCTTGCGCACAACCCTGGGGGTCTCCCGCTCGGTCTTGGCATCGGTTTCAGACACCGTCTTGTCTTCGCCGGCCGCTTCTCCCTGCCCGGGCTCATCGTCGGGTTCCTGCGCCTCAATTACTCCAAGCACCATGGCGGCTTCCAGCTGATCGCTCATGTCACCGATGGTGAGCAGAGCCTTCAAGACCAGCTGGGCGCGAGGCGCTTTGGGCAGGCCGGGACGAAGCTTTTTGGTGGTGTTCCACAGCTCCAGGGCCACTTCCTTCAGCAGTTCCTTGTCAGCAGCCATTCGATTCGAACGTGAATCGCACCATTCTCGTCATCGGGGGGGGTGGTCCCCCTTCCGAATCAGAAGCAGAAGGGCAGGAATTGGGTGCGGCAGGCGGCATAGCCATCCACCAGGGGACCCAGCCCGATCTGGTGAACGATGCCGGCACCGGTGAGCCCCTCGGTGATGATTCCGATCACGATGCCGACCATGGCGGCACGGCCGTTGAAGCGTTCGGCCTTTTTGAGCTGCTCCATGTGGATGTCGCGGGCAGCGACGCCTTGGAACCAAGAATCGCTGGCTTGCGTGGATTTCATCGAACTCAAGCTGTTGTTACAAAGCTTAATCCGAAAAATCAGTTTTCAGCAGCAGTCGTTCCCCTGGTCTTGGATCGGTCCAGGAGCTGCTGGCCGGCAGCTGGGCACCAGTGCTGGCCACGGATCCTTTCATTTGCAGGGCCCGACTCAATGCGCCGCCAAAGCGCACGTCACCGCCGGAGGTGCTGGCGAGCACCGTGGTGGGTTGGAAGCGTTCCACCAGTTGCGGCACCACGGAGCAGCCCTTAACAAAGGCTCCAAGCGCCGGCAGCCCCAGATCCACCATCGGCGTGATCACGGCATCCAGGGGCTGTGGCTCCAGGGCTGGATCGAGAAAGCCGTGGGGTTCGAGATAGAGCGATCCGGCCGGATGCTCGAGCAGATAACCGTTTTCCACCATTGGCACCGGTGCACCGGCGCTGGCGCGCACCTGCAGGCCCTGGTGGTTGGTGCTCTCTCCGGGGGAGAGGGTTTTCACGCTGGTGAAGCCCTGGCGTTCCACCACCCGTGCTGCAGCTACCGATCCAATGACGGGCAGGTCCTTGGGGAGAAGCGCCAGGGTTTCCGGATGGGCGTGGTCTGCAAGCCCCTGGGTGAGCAACAGCAGGTTCAGCTTCTCGGGCACCTTGCGCTCGCAGGGCAGTTCCCCTTTGAGCAGCCACTCCCCGGGGGGGAAGCTCAGGCTGCCGCGCAACCAGGGATCCACCAGAACGCGGAGATCATCGAATTCGAGCAACCAGCCATTGGCTCCGTAGTACGTGGCGGCCAGGGTCATGACGGGCTTTGCTGCCGCTCGCGGCAGTCGCTGCAGAGACCAAAGAATTCAAGCGTGTGAAACAGGAGATCGAAGCCTTTGCGACCGTCTTCGGGCACCTCCAGGTCATGAATCGGGCAGTGGTCGAGCGCCTGGGTCTTGCCGCAATCGACGCAGGTGAGGTGGTGGCGATCCCGCTCCAGCGGCGCATAGAGCGCCTCGCCATTGGGCAGATGGCGGCAGCGCACCAGGCCCCGTTGCTGCAGCTGGCGCAGATTCCGGTACACCGTGGCCAGGCCCATGGTCTGTTCGGGCTCCAGGCTGCGGTGCAGCTGCTGACCGCTCATCTCATCACCACAGGCCTGCAGGTTCGCCAGCAAGACCTTCTGGCGGGCATTGATCTGGGTGGCAGGGCGGCGAGTGGCCATGGTTTCAAAGGGCGACCAACCAGCTGCCACTCAACATCACAGCGTGGGATTCAGCCACCGATCAGCTGCTCGCTCAAGCTCCAGAGCCGCTGCCGTTCGGCAGGTTGGCTCGCTGCTGGCGCCACACGGCAGAGCGCCGGTGCACCCCGCAAGCCGCCGAACTGCTCAGGGCCGTAGTGTTCGCCACCCTGAGCAGTCGCCGAGGTGGCGGCATGCAGTTGCGGCAGGGCACCCATGCCGGCGCTTTGGAACAGGGGATCCATCAGTCGGTAGGCAAGGGCCTCGAAGCGGTTGCCGACGCTGGCGATTGCGGTGGGCTGCAGTTCCGTGCGCGCGATGCCGGGATGGGCGGCCAGTGAGCGGATGTGGCTGCCCTGCTCGCGCAGGCGTGCATCCAGCTCAAGGGCAAACATCACGTTGGCGAGTTTGCTTTGGCCATAGGCCCCATAGCGGTCGTAGCTCTTGCTCCAGCTGGGGTCGTCCCAGCGGATCTTGCCGAAGTACTGCGCTCCGGAGGTCACCGTCACCACGCGGGGATCGGGCCGGTTCTGCATCAGCGGCAGCAGGGCCTGTGTCAGGGCCATGTGCCCCAGGTGATTCACCCCGAACTGCAATTCATGCCCCTGGGCGGTGGTGCGGCGCGGCGGTGCCATCACGCCAGCGTTGTTGATCAGCAGATCAAGGCAGCCGTAGCGCTCCCCGACGGTGGCCGCCGCCTGTTGCACGTTGGTCAGGTCCGCCAGATCCAGGTCCACCAGATCCACCGCTCCCCCATCGCGCTCCTGCAGCAACTCCTGCTTGGCCCTCTCGGCTTTGCGGTGGCTGCGGCACGCCAACACCACGGTGGCCCCGCAGCGTTTCAAGGCGCGCGCGGTTTCCAGGCCCAGGCCGCTGTTGGCTCCAGTGATCAGGGCTATGCGGCCCTGCTGGTTCGGGATGTCAGCCGCGGACCAACCCATCGCTTCACCTGAGCCTGGGCTCAGTCCTCAGGGAAGAGCAGCTCGGCCAGTTCGTCGGCGTCCACGTCGTAGACGCGGGCCAGGCTGGTTTCGATGGCGTTGGTTACCTCGCCCGGCAGGAAGCGCATTGAGTTGAGGGCGTCCTCGGCGATGTCGTCGGTGAGCAGCTTGTCGTCGCTGTCCAGCTTTTCGTCATTGATCACCGCCATCACCCAGCTCTGGTAGGCGTAGACCAGATCGGAGAACTCGAGTTCGGGATCGTTCAGGTCCAGGGCCATGGTGCGAATAGCCAGTCGCCCCAGTCTGACCTTTCGCAGGAGAGGATGAACAGCATGGATTCCGCTGATGCCACTGGCCTGCAGGCCACGCTGTTTGATTTTTCAATCGCTGAGCTGGTGCGGCAGCACCGGGAGAGCTTCCAACCCCTGTGGACGGCGGAAAGTTGGGTGAAGCTGCTGATCTGGTTGTCGCTGAATTGCGGCAGCTCCGGGGATGAAGCCGGCATGGCCCGGTTCGTCGAGGCGCTTGGGCCAAGCCTCACCACCCGGATGCGGCGGGTGTTCTTTGAGCGGGAGCTGGAGGCCCTCGATCTTCAGGTGATGGCCGATCCGGCTGAGCAGCAGGTGCTGGTGTTGCCGATGGGCCCGGGTGTTCCCCTGGATCTTGAGCGCGCTGCCACGGTGATCGAACAGGTGCAGTTGCAAGACCACGTGGTGGCTGACCGGTCGCGCTGGCAGCAGCTCGATGCTGTGGTGGCGATACCTCGCTTGGAGGCCGCGGCATGAACCTGATCGGGCGCTACAGCAATCCCGGTTACGCCTCGGTGGCCGATGCGGTGCGTGAGTTCTTCGAGCGCCGGGTGGACTTACAGCGGCCTGGCGTGGCCTTCGGGCCCGAGGGTGAGGGGGAACCGGCGAAACAGAGCACCGACATCAGCCTGGTGGCGATTGATCGCTCGGAACCCGAATCCTTTGCCCTCTCGCAACTGATCCTGCGGGGGGTGACGGCCGGCTTGGAGCGCTATCTGCAGGAGCGGCCGTTGTTCCGGCAGTGCTGCCCGCAGCAGAGCCTGTTTGTGAATCCGATCTTCAACCTCCAGCACTACGCCCCGGGGGAAGGGTTCAAGCGATGGCACTGCGATTGGACCATCAGCGATGAGGCCACCGAACCGGTGCACCGGGTGCTGGCCTGGATTCTTTATTGCAACGACGTGGATGAGGCTGGCACCGAGTTCCATTGGCAGGACCACCACGAACCGGCGGAGCGGGGCAAGTTGGTGATCTTTCCGGCTGGTCCGTCCCACATTCACCGCGGACGGGTGAATGAGAGCGCCAGCAAGTTGATCGCCACCGGTTGGATCAACGCCGGACGCCAGGAGGACTACCTACGGCGTCTCGCCAGCTGAGTCGTTGGCAGGATCGCTGTCTGCTTCGGCCTGGAGCTGATTGGTGGGGCTGCCGATCCGGTGGGTTTGTTCCTTGGAGGGGGGCCATTCCATCGGATACACCTGGCGCTGGGGGAAGGTAATGCCGATGCCGTTCTTGTCGAACGCCGTCCAGATCGCCTGGCGGAGGTCGCTGCCGACCGCAAAAGCTTCCAGGGGATTGCGCACCCAGAACAGCAGTAGTTGATCGAGGAGTCGGCGAAATCCACCGTGAACGCCTGTGGTGGTGGGTACTGCAGCACCTTTTGCGACCATGGCTTGACTGAACTCCCTGCCTCCTGTGCCCGAACTGGCCAAGACCTACGACCCGGCTGGCACGGAGGCCCGCTGGCAGCAGGCCTGGGAGGACCAGGGAGCGTTCCATCCCGACCCGAAGGCCCCCGGTGAACCGTTCTCTGTGGTGATCCCGCCGCCGAACGTCACCGGCAGCCTGCACATGGGCCACGCCTTCAACACGGCCCTGATCGACACGATCGTGCGCTATCAGCGCCTGGCGGGAAAGAACGTTCTTTGCTTGCCCGGCACCGATCACGCCTCGATCGCGGTGCAGACGATCCTTGAGAAGCAGCTCAAAGAGGAGGGCAAGACCCGCCACGACCTCGGCCGTGAGGCGTTCCTCGAGCGGGCCTGGCAGTGGAAGGCAGAGAGCGGTGGCCGGATCGTGGGTCAGCTGCGGCGCCTGGGCTATTCCGTGGATTGGAAGCGCCAGCGCTTCACCCTCGATGAGGGCCTGAGTGAGGCGGTGAAGGAGGCCTTCGTGCGGCTGCACGAGCAGGGGCTGATCTACCGCGGCGAATACCTGGTGAACTGGTGTCCCGCCTCCGGTTCGGCGGTGAGTGATCTGGAGGTGGAGATGAAGGAGGTGGACGGCCACCTCTGGCATTTCCGCTATCCGCTCAGCAGCGGCGACGGCAACCTGGAGGTGGCCACCACCCGGCCCGAAACGATGCTGGGCGATACAGCGGTGGCGGTGAATCCCACCGATGAGCGCTATGCCCACCTGGTGGGCCAGACTCTCACCCTGCCGTTCGTGGGGCGGGAGATTCCGATCGTGGCCGATGACCACGTGGAGAAGGACTTCGGCACTGGCTGCGTCAAGGTGACGCCGGCCCACGACCCCAATGATTTCGCCATCGGCCAGCGCCACGGTCTGCCCCAGATCACAGTGATGCGCAAGAACGGCACGATGAACAAGGAGGCCGGCCAGTTCGAGGGGCTGGATCGCTTCGAGGCCCGCAAGGCTGTGGTGGCCGGCCTGGAGGAGCTGGGGCTGCTGGTGAAGGTGGAGGACTACCGCCACAGCGTTCCCTATTCCGACCGCGGCAAGGTGCCGGTGGAGCCGCTGCTCTCCACCCAGTGGTTTGTCAAAACCGAGCCCCTGGCGGCCCGCTGCCGTGAGGCCCTCGAGAAGCAGGATCCCCGCTTCATCCCCGAGCGCTGGGAGAAGGTTTACCGCGACTGGCTCACGGACATCCGCGACTGGTGCATCAGCCGCCAGCTCTGGTGGGGCCATCGCATCCCCGCCTGGTTCGTGATCAGCGAGACCGGTGGTAAGTACACCGACACCACGCCCTACGTGGTGGCCCGCAACGAAACTGAAGCCCTGGAAAAGGCCAAGGCGGAGTATGGCGCCGCGGCGGAGATCGAGCAGGACGAAGACGTGCTCGACACCTGGTTCTCCAGCGGCCTCTGGCCCTTCTCCACCCTGGGCTGGCCCGATGCTGACAGCGCCGACCTGCAGCGCTGGTACCCCACCAGCACCCTGGTGACGGGCTTCGACATCATCTTTTTCTGGGTGGCCCGGATGACGATGATGGCCGGCGCCTTCACCGGCGAGATGCCCTTCCAGGACGTCTACATCCACGGCCTGGTGCGGGACGAGCAGAACCGCAAGATGAGCAAGAGCGCCGGAAACGGCATCGATCCG
This sequence comes from Synechococcus sp. MU1651, assembly GCF_023630635.1. NCBI lineage: Bacteria > Bacillati > Cyanobacteriota > Cyanophyceae > Synechococcales > Synechococcaceae > Synechococcus > Synechococcus sp. MU1651. Next base: position 54,508 of record NZ_JAKUHJ010000003.1, on the reverse strand, counting down.
CTGCTGCTGATCGACCGTTACGGCACCGATGCCCTGCGCTTCGCCCTGGTGCGGGAAGTGGCCGGTGCCGGTCAGGACATTCGTCTGGACTACGACCGCAAGAAGGACACCTCCGCCACGGTGGAGGCGTCGCGCAACTTCGCCAACAAGCTCTGGAACGCCACCCGCTTCGCCCTGATGAACCTGGGCGGCGAAACGCCGGCCCAACTCGGTGACCCCGATCCCGCTGCCCTGCAGCTGGCGGACCGCTGGATCCTCTCCCGCCTGGCCCGGGTGAACCGGGAGACGGCCGAGCGCTACAGCAGCTATGGCCTGGGTGAAGCCGCCAAGGGGCTTTACGAGTTCGCTTGGAACGACGTCTGCGACTGGTATCTGGAGCTGAGCAAGCGCCGGCTCAACCCCGGTGAGAACCCCTCAGCCGAGGCCCTCGCCGATCAGCGGGTGGCTAAGCAGGTGCTGGCCAAGGTGATCAGTCAGATGCACTTGATTCTGCATCCGCTGATGCCCCACCTCACCGAGGAGCTCTGGCACAGCGTCACCGGCGAGCCGGAGACCACCTTCCTGGCCCTGCAGCCCTGGCCGGAGCTGGATGAAAGTGCTTTGGATGATGCGTTGGAAGCCTCGTTCGCTGAGCTGATCGGTGCCATCCGTGTGGTGCGCAACCTGCGTGCGGTGGCGGGCCTCAAGCCCTCGCAACCGGTACCGGTGCGCTTCGTCACCGGCCGCGGTGAGCTGGCGGCTGTGCTCAGCAAGGGCACGGCCGACATCAGGGCGTTAACGCGAGCCGAGTCGGTGGCGGTGATGGCGCCGGCGGAGGCTGATGCGGCTCCGGTGGCCAAGGCCCTGGCGGGGGTGAGCGGTGAGCTGCAGGTGCTGCTGCCGATCGAAGGCCTTGTGGACCTCGATGCGCTGAAAGGGCGCCTCGAGAAAGACATCGCCAAGGCGGAGAAGGAGATCAAGGGCCTGGCGGGCCGGTTGGGCAACCCCAACTTCGCCGACAAAGCCCCGCCGGAGGTGGTGGCGGAATGCCAAGCCAACCTCGATGAGAAGCAGGCCCAGGCCGATCTGGCGCGCAAGCGCCTGGCGGATCTGAGTTGAGTTTGTGATTCAGGTTGAGGAGCTGAGCAAGATTTATCGGGTTGCCGAGAAGCAGCCCGGCTTGGCCGGCACCCTGTGCCATTTCATTCGCCGCCGCACCCGGGACGTCACCGCGGTGCAGGACGTTTCCTTCCGGATTGAACCTGGGGAGATGGTGGGCTTTCTCGGTGCCAACGGCGCCGGCAAAACCACCACCTTGAAGATGCTCTGCGGCTTGATCCACCCCAGCGCCGGCGAGGTGCAGGTGGCGGGGCACCGGCCCCAGCGCCGTCAGGCGGAGTTTCTGCGCCGGATCACCCTGGTGATGGGGCAGAAGCAGCAGCTGCTCTGGGACCTGCCGCCCATGGATTCGCTGCGGGTGAATGCAGCGGTCTACGGCATCCCTGATGCTGTGGCCCGGCGGCGGATCAAGGAGCTGGCCGATCTGCTGGAGCTGGGGGAGGAACTCACCCGGCCGGTGCGCAAGCTTTCCCTGGGCCAGCGGATGAAGGCCGAACTGTTGGCGGCGCTGCTGCACGAGCCGGAGGTGTTGTTCCTCGATGAACCGACCCTGGGGCTGGATGTGAATGCCCAGGCCCGGGTGCGGCAGTTCCTGGCCGAGTACAACCGCCGCACGGGGGCAACGGTGCTGCTCACCAGCCACTACATGGCTGATATCACGGCCCTCTGCCCCCGGGTGCTGTTGATCCACCAGGGGCGGTTGTTCCACGACGGCCCTCTGGAAGCGCTGGCTGATCAGTTGGCACCGGAGCGGGAGGTGCGGCTCGAGTTGGAGTCGCCCGTTGCAGCCGATGCCTTGGCGGGGTTGGGGCGTTTGGAGCAGCTGGAGGGCTGTGATGTGCGGCTGCTGGTGCCCCGCGATCAGCTCACCGCCGTGGTGGCGCAACTGCTGGACCGCTTCCCCGTGCGTGATCTGGATGTCACCGATCCACCGATCGAAGAGCTGATCGGTGGGTTGTTCCGGCAGGGGCGTGTCTGATGCGGATCTTCGGGCTGAACCGGCGGATCATCCGGGTGCTGCTGGGCTCCCAGTACGCCCACATGCTCGAGTACCGCGCCGAGATCGCCCTCTGGGCCTTGTCCGGGGTGCTGCCGTTCATCATGCTCAGCGTCTGGAGCGGCAGCGACGCGCGCTCAGGGCTGGGGCTGGATGGTGTGGCCCTGGATCGCTATTTCCTCAGCGCTTTTCTGGTGCGCCAGTTCTCGGTGGTGTGGGTGGTCTACGCCTTCGAGGAAGACGCCCTGCTGGGCCGGCTCTCTCCTTACCTGCTGCAACCGCTGCATCCGCTCTGGCGTTACGTGGCGGCCCACCTCGGCGAGCAGCTCACCCGTCTGCCCTTCGCGGCTCTGATCGCAGCGGTGTTTTTTGCGGTGCGGCCCCAGGCCTTCTGGTTGCCGTCGTTGGGGGGCTTCTTACTGGCCTGGCTGGCCACCTGGCTGGCCTTCGCCATCGCTTTTCTGTTCCAGAGCCTGATTGCGGCCCTCTGCTTCTGGAGTGAGAAGGCCAGTGCCTTGGAGCGTCTGCAGTTCATTCCCTTCCTGTTCCTGTCCGGTCTGCTGGCACCGCTCACGGCCTTTCCGACGGCGGTGCGGGCCCTGGCCCAGTGGACGCCCTTCCCGTATTTGATCGACTTCCCGGCCCGGGTGCTGGCAGGCCAGCCGGTGGATCTGTTGGCGGGCTTCGGGGCGCAACTGGCCTGGATCGCTCTGCTGTTGCCGCTGGTGCTGCTGCTCTGGCGGGCCGGCGTGCGGCGCTACAGCGCCATGGGGGCCTGATGGGGCGCTACTGGCGAACCCTGCGTCGCTTCTGGGGCACGGCCGTGGCCGTGCAGCTGGAGTATCAGGCCAACGTGTTGATCGAGCTGCTGGCGGTGGCGATGAGCCTCAGCGGCAGCCTGTTCCTGCTCTCGCTGTTCTATGGCCCCGATCAGACGTTGGGGGGCTGGAGCTGGGCCCAGGCCCTGATGGTGCAGGGGCTCTACACGGTGTTCGATGGCATGGCCACCACCTGGTTGCGCCCCAACCTCGGGGCGATCGTCACCCATGTGCGTGAGGGCACCCTGGATTTCGTGCTGCTCAAACCGATCGACAGCCAGTTCTGGTTGTCGCTGCGCACGCTCTCGCCGGCGGGGCTGCCGGAGATCGGCCTGGGGCTTGGGCTTCTGGCCTGGGGCAGCCATCAGGCCGGTGTGGTGTTCACTCTGCCCTCCTTCTTTACCGTGCTGGTGATGCTGCTGGCCGGTGGCTTGATCCTCTATTCGCTGTGGTTTCTGATCGCCGCCACCAGCATCTGGTTCGTCAAAACCTGGAATGCCACTGAGGTGTTGCGGGCCCTGCTGGCCTCCGGCCGTTATCCCCTCAACGCCTACCCGCCTGCCCTGCGCCTGCTGTTCACCCTGGTGCTGCCGGTGGCCTTTCTCACCACGGTTCCGGCCCAGGTGTTGTTGGGTGAGGCCGCCGCACCGATGCTGCTGGCGGGCTTGGCTCTTGCGGTGCTGTTCTTTGCGGCGGCGCGGGCCTTCTGGCTCTTTGCCCTGCGCTTCTACACCTCAGCATCGAGTTAGTGCAATGCTCCACGCCATGCGTGGGTGATTTCGCTTGATCTCCTTGGTTCAGCACTGGCTGCCGGATGTGTTGGAGCTGCTGCGCTCCCCCGCTGGGGCTCTGCTGTTCATGCCGCTCTATGCCCTCTGGGTGACGCTGCTGCTGCCGGGGGTTTGGGCGTCGATGCTGGCCGGGGTGCTCTACGGCACCTGGCTTGGCAGTGGCCTGGTGTTTGTTGGGGCCTGCCTCGGGGCGGTGGTGGTGTTTCTGCTGGGGCGGTCGGTGCTGCGCGACTGGGCCCGGCGCCGGTTGGAGCAGCTCCCCAAGTTACAGGCGGTGGAGCGTGCCGTGAGCAAGGAGGGCCTGAAGTTGGTGTTGCTGACGCGCCTCTCGCCCGCCTTCCCCTTCTCGCTGCTCAACCTGGCTTACGGCCTCAGTGAGGTGAGCCTGCGGGATTACAGCATCGGTTTGATCGGCATCCTCCCTGGCACGGTGCTGTTCTGCGGTTTGGGGGCACTGGCCGGCGATGTGGCCCGTTTCGGTGAGGTGCTGGGGGGTGAGGCCGATGCTGGAACCTGGGTGCTGCGGGTGGTGGGGGTGCTTGCCACGTTGGCCGTGGTTTGGCTGGTGAGCCGAGCGGCTCGGCGGGCGCTTCAGGATGTGGAGACGTCGCTCTGATCGGGATTGGGCAGACGCCAGTCCCGCAGGGCAGCGATCAGGATGAACCAGGCCAGACGTGCGCGGTTGGCGGGGCCGGTGCGCTGCTGCAGCTCAGCCAACTTGGCCCGTCCGCAGTCGGTCTTGATCCAGCGGTGCAGGGCAGGGGTGGATGGGCTCATGGCTGCAGCAGGGCGGTGAGGTCGGCTTCGCTGAGCACCGCCACCCCGAGGCTTTCGGCTTTGGTCAGTTTGCTGCCGGCAGCTTCGCCCGCCACCAGGTAGTCGGTCTTCTTGCTGACGCTGCCGCTCACCTTGCCGCCGGCCGCTTCGATCAGCGCTTTGGCTTCGCTGCGGCTGAGGTTGGGGAGTGTGCCTGTGAGCACCAGGATTTTGCCCTGCAGCACGCCGTCGGCGTCAGCTCCGGCTTGGCTGGCGGCCTGCTGTTCGGAGGCACTCGCCTCCAGGGAGAGCCCAACGCTGCGCAAGTCCTGCAGCAGCTGTTGGTTGGCGGGAGTGCGCAGCCATTGGCCAAGGCTGGCGCTGATTTCCGGGCCGATGCCATGCAGTTCTGCGATCTGCTCCGGGGCCTCCAGTGCTGCTGCTGCCAGGCTGTCGATGCTGAAGAAAGCGGCCGCGAGGGCTTTGGCGTTGACCTCGCCGATGTGGCGGATGCCCAGGCCATAGAGCTGGCGATGCCAGGGCTGCTGTTTGGAGGCCTCCAGGGCCTCCACCAGGTTGGTGGCCGACTTGTCGCCCATCCGATCCAGGCTGGCGAGCAGGGCCGCATCCAAGCGGTAGAGATCGGCCAGCGAGCCCACCAGGCCGCGGTCCACCAGCTGTTCGATCAACTTGCTGCCGAGCCCATCCACATCCAGGGCACCCTTGCTCACCCAGTGCCGCAGGCCACCCCGCAGGATCGCCGGGCAGCTGCTGTTCACGCAGCGGGTGGCGGCTTCATCTCCCTCCCGCACCAGGTTGGAGCCACATTCGGGGCAGTGCTGCGGCAGTTGCACTGGGGTGGCGTCACTGGGCCTGAGCTCCGGCAGCACCCGCACCACTTCGGGAATGATCTCCCCGGCTTTGCGCACCACGATGGTGTCGCCCAGGTGCAGATCCAGTTCTGCGATTCGATCGGCGTTGTGGAGGGTGGCGCGGCTGACGCTGGTGCCGGCCAGCGCGACTGCTTCGAATTCAGCCACGGGGGTGATGGCACCGGTGCGGCCCACCTGAGCACCAACGCGGAGCAGACGGGTGGGGGCTTCTTCGGCTGGGTATTTGAGGGCGATGGCCCAGCGCGGGGCCTTCTGGGTGAAGCCGGCTTCGTCCTGCAGCTGCAGGTCGTCCAGCTTCACCACCACGCCGTCGGTGGCATAGGGGAGGTCATGACGTCCCTGCTCCCAGTGGTCGCAGAAGCGCTGGATGGCGGCCAGGTCTTCGCAGCGTTCCCGGTTCGGGTTCACGCGGAAACCGGCCGTCTTCAGCCACTCCAGAGCCGCCCATTGGCCGGGGGGTTGGGCGTCACCCGGCAGGTGCAGGGTGTAAGCGAAGAAGTCGAGCCGGCGGGCGGCCACCACCTTCGGATCCAGTTGGCGCAGGGTTCCGGCGCAGGCGTTGCGGGGATTGGCGAACAGCGCTTCACCCCGTTGCTCCCGTTCGGCATTGATCGCCGCGAAGGTGGCATCAGGGATGAAGGCCTCCCCTCGCACTTCCACCCATTCCGGTGGGTTCTCGATCTGCAGCCGCAGCGGAATGGAACTGATCGTGCGCACGTTGGCGGTGATCTCTTCACCGCGGCTGCCATCGCCCCGGGTGGTGGCCCGCTCCAGCACCCCATTGCGGTAGCTCAGGGCCAGGGCGTTGCCGTCAATTTTCAGTTCCCCCACCAGGGGCAGGCGGGTGTCGCTGGGACGGTCCAGCACCTTGAGCAGCCGCTCGTGCCAGGCCTGCAAGTCGTCGCGGTTGAAGGCGTTGTCGAGGCTGAGCATGCCCAAGCGGTGCTCAACGCTGGTGAACCCCTCCGCCGGAGCTCCGCCCACCCGCTGGGTGGGGCTGTCGGACCGCTGCAGGCCCGGATCGTTCTGTTCTAGTTCGAGCAGCTCGCGGTAGAGGCGGTCGTAGACCGCGTCCTCCATCACTGGCGCATCGAGAACGTAATAGGCGTGGCCGGCACGGTTGAGCAGCTGCCGCAGTTCCGCGGCCCGCTCGTGCGGATCAGCCATTGACCTGGTTGATGCGGGCAATGCGCCAGTTGTCGTCCACCTTGGTGAAGGTGAAGTCGAGGGGGAGCTCTTCGTCGCCTTCGGACTTCAGCTTCACGGTGAGGATCAAGTTGCCTTCCTGCACGCGGGGGCGGCCGGACTTGAGATTGCGGAACTTGTTCAGCTTCAGGCCCGCCAGGAAGCGGATGAACTGCTGGCGGCTCACGTGCTGGCGGTAGGCCTTGGTGGTGAGCAGGTAGGCGGCATCAATGCGGCCGGCAGCCACCTGGGTGAAGAACTGCTTGATCAGGGGATTGATGCCGCGGGCGTCGAGCACCAGCTTCACGGCGTTGTAGATCCAGTACCCCAGCAGGGTGAGACCCCCGGCCAGCAGAGCTTTGCTGCCGATCTCCCGCACCAGTCCCAGTTCCATCACCAGCTGTCAAAGCAGGGCCGAGTCTGACTGACCACGGCAGGATGGCGCTGATTCGGATCTCCTCCCCCCCCATTCTGTGCCTTTGCAGCCCCTGCTGCCGCTGTTTCACCGCCTCAACCGGGAGCATTTCGGCGGTGCTTTGGTGGATGGGGGTCAGCCGCTGACGGCGGTGCGCTGGAGCGATGGCCGGATGAGCCGCACGGCGGGGTTCTACCGCCGTGGCCCCGGTGTGGGTGAGGGCCGCGGCAGCGAGATCGTGCTGTCGCGGCCGGTGCTTGAGCCCTTACCGCAGATCGCCACGGAAAGCACGCTCTGCCACGAGATGATCCACGCCTGGGTTGATCTGGTGCAGCGTCGCCGCGAAAGCCACGGGCCGCTGTTCCGGGCCCGGATGGCCGCCATCAATGCGGCCCAGAGCCGGTTTCAGGTGAGCATTCGCCACAGCTATCCCGTGCCGCCCCGGCCGCCCCGTTGGCTGGCGGTCTGTCCCCGTTGCGGCCGTCGCACCCCATGCCGAAGGCGCACACGCAATGCCGCGTGCCGGGCCTGTTGCGTCGAGCATTTCCATGGACGATGGGATGCCAGCTGCGTGCTCAGTTATGTGGAGGCGGAGGGCTAGATGGAGGTGTTCTGGCTCGCCCTGGAGTGCGGTGGTGTGGTGATTGTGTTGCTGGGATTACGGCGGGAACAGTGGTTGCGCCGCCGCCGTCGGTAACGTCAGGGGATGGAGGAGCGTTTCGATCGGTTGGACCGGTTCCGTGATCAGCGGGATCGCCGTCTTGACCAGTTCTTGGAAACCGGCCGTCAGCTCGTCGATGGGGTGTCCGGTCGGCGACCAGGACAACGGCCTGGAGGGCGGCGCTCCGGTTTGGATCTCGATTCGGTGGGCCGCTGGGTCGGCGAAAAGGTCGAGTGGCTGTTGGAGGAGGACGACGACTGGCAGGAGCCCTGGCAAGAGGCTGGCCGTGGTCGGCCAGAGCCTGCACGTTCGATGCGTTCCGCCCGTCGCCCCCTTGATGCGATCTCCCGCCGCAGCCGCCGCGGAGCAGCAGCGCAGACTCCAGCGCCCCCATCAACGCCACCTGTGGCTCAGGAGTTCAATGCAGCAGAACAGGGCGAGTGGCCGGAGGACGACAGCTTCCGGGTGCAGCGCTGGTCGCGCTCTGCCCAGCCGGCAGCTCGTCCGGAACCCGAAGCCGCGCCCAATCCCACCGGCTCCCGCCGGGCCTTGCCGCGCTCCAGCCGCCGCCGGATCGACTAATGCCTCGCGTGCAATGAGCGCGGGCTGACCCGGTAGCGGCAGCCCCGTGCAGCGAGCTGATGGTTCACATCGTCGAGCAGCTCTCCGGGCATCTCTTCCGCCATCTGGTCCGCTGTGGCGGTGATCGATGGGGATCCCACCTGCAGCGCTTCCAGCAGTTGGGTCCACTGCTCCACTTGCAGGCTGCGGCTCATCGGCTCATAGCCCTTCTGTTCCAGCAGCTGGCTGCAGACCGTGCGGTTCCAGAGCACGGTGCGTCCCTGGCCATGGGGGCCGGTCTGCATGGCGGCATTGGCGTCAAGGGCGCTTTGGGTGGGGCGACCTCGCCTGTCACGCCAGCCTTGATGCTCGAGGGTCTTGCCGCAGTGAATCGCCGAAATGCCGTAGATCCGACCGAGGTCGGTGAGGCTGAGCCAGGAGGTGGTGGCAGCCATGACACGGTGAGCCGAATTGGCCACATCTTCCTGTGAGCACAACCAATGGCAAGTTGTCAAGAGCAAATCCCAACAAACCCGCAGGTTTGTTCATGAATTTTGTTGAAACTCCTGGCGCAGCGTGGGCCCGAGCCAGGTTTCGAGTTGCGGGCTGAACACTTCGCGAATCACGGTGAGGGCCTTGCCCTGGCGGAAGAAGCGGTAATGGCGGCTCCAGTAGGGGCCGCGATGGCCAAAGGTGTGGTCGAGCCAGTCCCCCTCCACCAGCGCTAAGCCATCCACCTCACGGAACAGCTCGGAACGCCCTTCGGTGAGGCTTTTCCAGATCGGCTGGTTGCGGTCGCGCAGGTGCCAATCCGCTGCGGCCTGGTTCCACCAGCTTTCGGCCCAGGCCAGCGGGGTGCCGCCGCAGGTGAGCCACACCTGGCGGCGCAGCAGTGGTGCCATCAATTCCTTCACCTCTTCAGGTGCCCCGGGGTGGTCGGTCTGGTCGGCCTCCATGGCGATCAGATCCACGGCAACGGGCGAACCGGTGAGCAGGCGCAGGTGGCGGGTGGGGCTGCCATCGCCCAGCAGCATCAGCCGCCAGGGGCCGGGCAGTTGACGCGGTCCCTCCGCTGAGAGCACCGCATCGGTGGGGGCTTGCCAGAGCTGGTGCGGCGATGGATGAAGACGGGGGGTGGGGTTCAGAACAGTCCTCCCACCGAGAGGGTTTGGCGTTGGCCGTTGCGGCTGATCACGGCACCGCTGTCGGTGACCTCGCTGAGCACCCAGCCGCTGCTGCCGATTCCTTCGCCGATGCCGGCGGACACCGATCGCTGCCCCAGTTGAAAAATGGCGGAACTGCTGCCACCGGGGCCCTTCACCACACCGGTGAGTTGCGGGATCGGTCCCATCGGCTCCAATGACTTATCGCTGCCCAGCGGCTCAACCGTCAAGGGTTGTTGGATCGGCACGGTCAGCGGTTCGAGGCTTTGGATCGCGAGGGCGGCGTCCTCGGGCGTTGCCGTCTCTTCGGCGCGGCTTTCTTGGGCAGCCACTTGCTCGCGCAGCTGCTCGATCAGGGCGGCGTTTTGCTTCCGTTCCAGCTCCAGGCGGGAGCGTTGCAGGCTGCTCACCAGCCAGGCGCTGCAGATCACTCCGGCAACGGCGATGCCACTGATCAGCGGCAGCAGCCAGATGGAGGGGGAGCGGCGTTCGCTGGGTTCGTTTGGTTTGGTGGTTGGTTCGTGCACATCCACATCCACCGGTACCAGGTGCGGCTGGCTTGGGGCGGTGACCGTCTCGCGGTCGAACACGTTGTCCATCACCTGCTCAGCCCGCAGGTTCCAATAGGCAGGTGAGGTGGGAACCCGGGCTGGCACTGCAGAGGTTTCAGGAGTCCAACGCTATCGAGCTTCTGCGGTGGGGGCGAGGGGTTGGCGTTCCCTTTGCTGCAGTTCCAGCCACATCAGCAGGGCGGTGATGTCGGCTTTGCTAACGCCAGGGATGCGGCTGGCCTGCCCCAGGGTGCTGGGTTGAATGGCCGTGAGCTTTTCCCGGGCTTCGTTGGAAAGAGTGCCGATGCCGGCGTAGTTGAGATCGGCCGGCAGCTTGCGCTGGCTCTGGCGTTTCACCTGATCGATCTGCTGCTGCTGGCGTTGCAGGTAGCCGCTGTATTTGATGTCGATCTCAGCCCCCTCGCGCACGGGCAGGGGCAGATCGGCATCGGCCAGGCCATGGCGCACCAGATCGGCGGCGTGCATGCCGGGGCGGCGCAGCAGGTCGGCCAGGGTGATCGAGCCTTTGATCGCTGCACCGGTTTCCTGTTCCACCGCCGGCGCTACTGGATCGCTTACCTTGAGCCGCACGCTTTCCAGCCGCTGCTTTTCCCCCTCCATCGCCTGGAGTTTGTCTTCGAACAGCTGCCAGCGCCGGTCGTCGATCAGGCCCAGCTCACGGCCTAATGGTGTGAGACGGCGGTCGGCGTTGTCACCCCGCAGGATCAGGCGGTATTCGCTGCGGCTGGTGAGCACCCGGTAGGGCTCGCGTAGGTCCTTGCTCACCAGATCGTCGATCATCGTGCCGATGTAGCTGCCCTCACGGGGGAAGTGCACCGGCTCCTGGCCGCCGATCAGCCGGGCGGCGTTGACGCCGGCCACCAGGCCTTGGGCGGCGGCTTCCTCATAGCCCGTGGTGCCATTGAGCTGGCCGGCACTGAACAGGCCGCGCACCCGCTTGGTTTCCAGGGAAGGCTTGAGCTGGGTGGCGGGCAGATAGTCGTAATCCACCGAGTAAGCCGGCCGCAGCATCACGGCCTGCTCCAGCCCCGGCAGGCTGCGCAGCAGTTGCAGCTGGATCGGTTCCGGCAAGCCGGTGGAGAAGCCCTGCACATAGATCTCCGGGGTGTCGCGCCCCTCCGGTTCGAGGAAGATCTGGTGGCTGTCCTTGTCCGAGAAGCGAACGATCTTGTCTTCGATCGAGGGGCAGTAGCGCGGGCCCTTGCTGTCGATCACGCCCCCGTAGATGGCAGTGAGGTGCAGGTTGTCGCGGATCAGTTGATGGGTTGCTGCGGTGGTGCGGGTGATGTGGCAGCTCATCTGCTCACCGCTTACCCAGGCGGCCGGGTCAAAGGAGAAGAAGCGATCGGCCGCATCGCTGGGCTGCTCCTCCAGTTGATCGAGGGCGATGCTGCGCCGGTCCACCCGGGCGGGGGTGCCGGTTTTGAGCCGGTCGCTCTGGAAGCCGAGCTGCTGCAGTGCTTCGGTGAGTCCTTCGGCGGCCTGTTCTCCGGCGCGGCCGGCGGCCATCGATTGATGCCCCACCCAGATGCGGCCGCCTAGGAAGGTGCCGGCAGTGAGGATCACGGCCTCAGCGCCGTAGACGCTGCCGAAATAGGTGCGGATGCCGCTGATGCGTTGCTGGTCGCCTTCACCGCTGGTTTCCAGGCCGGTCACCATCGCTTCGCGCAGGGCGAGATTGGGGGTGTGCTGCAGCAGTTGCAGCATTTGGCGGGAATAGAGGCGTTTGTCGGTTTGGGCGCGCAGTGCCCACACCGCTGGGCCGCGGCTGGCATTGAGGATGCGCTTCTGGATGGCGGTGGCATCGGCCAGGCGACCGATCACCCCGCCGAGGGCATCCACTTCATGGACGAGCTGGCTTTTGGCGGGACCACCGACGGCTGGGTTGCAAGGCTGCCAGGCGATGCGATCGAGATTGAGGCTGAAGAGGGCCGTGTTCAGGCCCAGCCGGGCTGCGGTGATGGCCGCTTCACAACCGGCGTGACCGCCGCCGACCACGATCACGTCGAAGGATTCGGTGGGGGCGGCGCTGAAGCTCATGGCTCCATTATCTGAGTTGCCTCAGGCCGCCAGGTTGCGGAAGCGGGTGAACTGCGGTTCGAATAGCAGCTTCACCGTGCCCACCGGACCGTTGCGGTGCTTGGTCACGATCACTTCGGTGATGCCGCGGTCGGGGGTTTCCGGGTTGTAGTACTCGTCGCGGTAGATCATCAGCACCAGGTCGGCGTCCTGCTCGATTGAGCCCGATTCCCGCAGGTCGCTCAGCATCGGTCGCTTGTTGGTGCGTGCCTCCACACCCCGGCTCAGCTGGGAGAGGGCAATCACCGGCACGTTCAGTTCCCGGGCCATCTGCTTCAGGCCCCGGGTGATGCGCGAGAGCTCCTGCACGCGGTTGTCCGAGCCCGAGCCTTCCATCAGCTGCAGATAGTCGATCATCACCAGCCCCAGCTCCTTGCCCTGTTCGGCCATCAGCCGCCTGCAGAGCGAGCGCATCTCCAGCACACCGGAGTTCGGTTTGTCGTCGATAAAGATCGGCAGTTGACCCAGGCTGTTGATGCCCTGGCCCAGCAGCGGCCATTCCTCCTGTTGCAGGCGGCCGGTGCGCAGCCGGCCCGCTTCGATGCCCACCTCCATCGAGAGCAGGCGGTAGGTGAGCTGCTCCTTGCTCATCTCCAGGGAGAACAGGCACACCGGCATGTCGTGCAGCTGTGCCACGTTTTTGGCCAGGTTCAGCGCAATCGAGGTTTTGCCCATGGCTGGCCGGCCCGCCACGATGATCAGGTCGCTGCGCTGCAGGCCCTGGGTCATCGCATCCAGGTCGTAGAAGTTCACCGGGATGCCGGCCACCGAGGTGCCCAGCGAGCGGCTTTCGATCTCCTCAAAGGTCTGGGTGAGGATTTCGGCCGTGGGGGTGAGCCCCTTGGAGGGTTTCTCCTGGCTGATGGCAAAGATCTTCTGCTCCGCCTGGTCCAGCACCTGCTCCATCGGCAGGCTCTGATCAAAGCCCAGCTGGATCACTTCATTGCCGGAGCGGATCAGCTGGCGGCGCAGGAACTTGTCCATCACCAGCCGGGCCACCTGCTCGATCGAGGCGGTGGACGGCACCCGCTCCACCAGCTCCACCAGTCGGTTGTTGCCGCCAACCTTCTCCAGGGCGCCGGTGTCGGCCAGCCAGGCGCTCATGGCGGTGAGATCCGTAGGCTTGCCCTGGCCGTGCAGCATCAGGGCGGTGCGGAAGATCTCCCGGTGGGCGTTCAGATAAAACGCGTCCGGCTGCAGCACATCGGCCACGCGCCCGATTGCATCGGGATCGAGCAGGATGCCGCCCAGCACCGCTTCCTCCGCCTCCAGGTTCTGGGGCGGAAGCGAATCGGGCAGAGCCTCGAAATTGGGCTCATCGTCGCGGCCTTTGCCAAAACCTCGGCGTCCCCCATCATTGTTCTCTGGCAGGGGGACGCTCACCATGGCGGCAGGGCGTGAAGCGAAGGGATCACACTTTGGCTCGAATGAGCCGTTTGAGTGTCAATTGACAGCGATCAGTAGCCGACCACTTCCAGGTTGATCTCAGCGGTGACTTCGCTGTGCAGCTTCACCGTCACGGTGTACTTGCCGGTGCGGTGGATCTCAGGCACCACGATGTCGCGGCGGTCGATCTCCTTCTTGGTGGCGGTTTCGATGGCTTCTGCCACGTCACCGTTGGTGACGGTGCCGAACAGCACGTTGTCTTCACCGGTCTGCTTCTTCACGGTGAAGCGACCAATGGTGGAGAGGGCAGTCTTGAAGTCGATGGCTTCTTGCTTAAGAGCGGCCTGACGCTCAGCTTCCTTGGCACGGCGGTGCTCCACCTGCTTCATCACAGCAGGGGTGAGGGGCACTGCTTTGCCGAAGGGCAGCAGGAAGTTACGGGCGTAACCAGGAGCCACTTCCACCAGGTCTCCGTCCTTGCCGAGGCTGAGGACGTCCTCATTCAGAACGACTTGTACACGCTTAGGCATGGGACCGGTATGAAGGATGGAGACGGGTGCGATCGACCACGTTACGACGTGGCCGGTTGTTGAAGGTTGCTTTGAGCCTCAGGAGGCTCCGGGGACGTAGCGGGCCGTGCGAATCCGGCTGGCCAGTCCGAGGCGCTTGAGCAAGCGCACGTGCTGCCAGGTGAGATCGAACTCGAACCAGCGCAAACCGTGGCGTGCACTGGCCGGATGGGCGTGGTGGTTGTTGTGCCAACCCTCACCGAAGGAGAGCAGTGCCACCCACCAGCAGTTGCGGGAGAGGTCGGGGCAATCGAAATTGCGGTAGCCGAAGGCGTGGGTGGCGGAGTTCACCAGCCAGGTCACGTGATACACGACCACGAGGCGTAGAGGAATGGCCCAGAGCACCAGGCCAAGGCCACCGCCGTGCACCTGGGCGGCTTCACCGAACCAGTAGAGCCCAAGGCCCAGGGGGATCTGCAGCAGCAGGAACCAGCGGTCGAGCCAGCGGTAGAAGGGGTCGCACTGCAGGTCGCCGGCGTAGCGGTCGAGTTCCTTCAGGGCCGGGATGTCATGCAACATCCATTCGCTGTGGGCCCACCACAGGCCACGGCCAGCGTCGTGGTGATCCGTGGGCTGATCCGAAAAACGGTGGTGATGGCGGTGCAGACCCACCCATTCGATCGGGCCGCTCTGGCAGGCCAGGGTGCCCATCAGCACCAGGATGCGCTCAACCCACACCGGCACCACCAGGCTGCGGTGCGCCACCAAACGGTGCAGGCCCAGGGTGACGCCCAGCACCGTCATCCAATAGAGAACGCCGAAGGCCACAACGCCCTGCCAGCTCCAGAAGCGCGGCAGCAGCGCCACGGTGGCGAGCACGTGCATCACCAGCATGAAGCTGGTGGTTCCCATCTTGAATTTGCGCTGACGCGCGGGAAGTCGGTCGCGCGGTGCCATCACCGCGGCCCGCTGCCGAAGCTCGCGGGTGTCAGCTGTTTGCGAGGAAACCAAGCGGATTCTCCTTGGATTGACAGAGCCGCTCAGACAGGAAAACCAGGGAGCGGATGGTGCCGTTAGTCACAGAAATCTAAAGGAGTTGCCGCATGGCAGCGGCTTCCCGCGTTGTGAATTCTGGCGTTGGCCAGGGTTTAGGAAGGCATGACATCCGTCAGGCAAGTGGTGATCAGTGCGTTTGCAGAGGACCTGATCAACGCGGTGGCGCGGGAGCAGGCCGACCTGGCTGCAGCGAGGACGGCGGCGGTGGGGCAACGCCTGCAGCGCGTGTTGGAGGCCCTGGCGGCGGAGCGCGTCGGCACCCAGCACTTTGCGTCGCTCAGCGGTTACGGCCACGGGGATCAGGGGCGCGAGGTGGTGGATCGGGTTTTTGCCCGGGTGCTGGGGGCCGAAGCCGCCGCGGTGCGCTTGCAATTCGTCAGCGGCACCCACGCCATCGCCGCTGCACTGTTTGGCGTGCTGCGGCCCGGAGATCGTCTGCTTTCGATCACGGGTCGTCCCTACGACACCCTTGAGGAGGTGATCGGTCTGCGCGGCAAGGGCCAGGGTTCCCTGGCGGAATTCGGAGTTGCCTACGACGAAATCGATCTGCAGCCGGATGGGGCGGTGGATGAGGCGGCCTTGAACCAGGCCTTGGAGCAGCCCTGCCGGATGGTGCTGATCCAGCGCAGCTGCGGCTACAGCTGGCGTCCGTCGGTCACGGTTGAGCAGATCGCAGGGCTGTGTGAGCGCATCCATGCCCGCCAGCCCGACTGCGTTGTCTTTGTCGACAACTGTTACGGCGAGTTGGTGCAGGAGCTGGAACCGACGGCGGTTGGGGCGGATCTGATCGCTGGATCGTTGATCAAGAACCTCGGCGGCACCATCGCCCCCACCGGCGGCTACATTGCTGGACGGGCCGATCTGGTGGAGCAGGCCTGCTGCCGGCTCACGGCGCCGGGCATCGGCAGTGAGGGCGGCACGGGATTTGATCTGCAGCGGCTGGTGCTCCAGGGGCTGTTCCTGGCACCGCAGATGGTGTCGGAGGCCTTGATTGGTGCCGATCTGGTGGCGGGGGTGTTTGAGCGGCTGGGCTTCCCCGTCAATCCAGCACCCGGGGCCGTGCGCAGCGATTTGATTCAGGCGGTGCGGCTGGGCAGTCCCGATGCCCTCAAGGTGGTGTGCCGTGCCTTCCAGGCGATGTCGCCGATCGGGGCCTACCTCGATCCAGTGCCGGCCTCGATGCCAGGCTATGCCTCGGATCTGGTGATGGCCGGGGGGACCTTCATCGACGGTTCCACCAGTGAATTTTCGGCCGATGCGCCGCTGCGGGAACCGTTCAACCTCTATGTGCAGGGCGGCACCCATCGCGCCCACATTCGCCTGGCCCTCTCGCGTGCGTTGTGTGACCTCAATGCGGCAGGACTGATCAATCTCCCGCAGACTGGGACCACCTGAAACAGCCTCGATGGCGTTCGCGTTCCCCGACTCTTTTCGCTTCGCCGACAGCCACGAGTACGCCAATGCCGATGGCGAGCTGGTGCGGGTGGGCATCAGTGCCTTCGCCGTTGATCAGCTGGGCGACATCGTGTTCGTGGATCTGCCGGATGTGGGCGCCAGCCTGGCGAAGGGCACCAGCTTTGGCTCTGTGGAGTCGGTGAAGGCCGTGGAAGACATGTACGCACCGATTGCCGGCGAGGTGGTGCAACGCAATGAAGCGGTGCTGGCCAGTCCGGAGGAACTGCAGAACGACCCCCACGGTGAGGGCTGGCTGCTGGTGCTGCGTCCGTCGGATCCCTCCGAGCTCGACAGCCTGATGACCGCCGAGGCCTACGGCGCCAAGGTCAACGCCGGCTGACATCGACGCCGCCTCTCATCAGCGCCGGGGCTTCGCTCTTACGATCGTCCGGCGGGCTGTGCATTCGACGTTGACTTCTCCTTTTGCGCAGCGGCACATCGGCCCGAGTGAGGCGGAACAACTCCGCATGCTCAATGCCCTGGGCTACAGCGATCTGCAGGAGTTCATCGCTGATGTCGTGCCCGCCGACATCCTTGATCCCAAGCCGCCGGTTGATGCCTTGCCCGAGGGTTGCGGGGAGGCGGAGGCCCTCCAGCAGCTGAAGCAGTTGAGTGAAACCAACACGCTGCGTCGCTCCCTGATCGGGCTGGGTTACTACGGCACGGCAACCCCGGCCCTGATCCAGCGCCACGTTTTTGAGAATCCGGCCTGGTACACCGCCTACACCCCCTACCAGGCGGAAATCGCTCAGGGTCGTCTGGAGGCTCTGCTCAACTTTCAAACCCTGATCAGTGAGCTCACGGGCTTGCCGATCGCCAACGCGTCGCTGCTTGATGAAGCCACCGCTGCCGCCGAGGCGATGAGCCTCAGCTTCGGGGTGTGCCGTCGCCCTGAAGCGACACGGTTCCTGGTGGACGCCAATGTGCTGCCTCAGACCTGGGCGGTGCTGCAGACCCGCGCCGAACCCCTCGGCATCAGCCTTGAGCGGATCGACCCGGCCACAGCGCCGATCGATGCCTCGGTGTTTGGTGTTCTGCTGCAGTTGCCCGGCGCTGATGGATGCCTCTGGGATCCAACCGCCGTGATCGAAGCGGCCCATGCCGCCGGTGCCTTGGTCACCGTGGCGATCGACCCCCTGGCGCAGACCCTGATGGCGCCCGTGGGATCCCTCGGGGCCGACATTGCCGTGGGCAGCGCCCAACGCCTGGGGGTGCCGATGGGATTTGGTGGTCCTCACGCCGCCTTCTTCTCCACCGTTGAGGCCTACAAGCGCCAGATCCCGGGCCGTCTTGTGGGGCAGTCCAAGGATGCGGAAGGCCGTTCGGCCCTGCGCTTGGCGCTGCAAACCCGTGAGCAGCACATCCGTCGCGACAAGGCCACCAGCAACATCTGCACGGCCCAGGTGCTGCTGGCCGTGATGGCCTCGTTTTATGCGGTGCACCATGGCCCTGATGGTCTGCAGGCCATCGCCCAGCGCATCGCTGGCCTGCGCAGTCAGTTGGAGCAGGGCCTGCGGGTCCTTGGTTATCCGCTGGAGCTGGCTGACCGCTTCGACACCGTCACCGTGCACTGTGCGTCGGCACCGGCTGTGCACCGCGCTGCCGCCGTTGCTGGTTTCAATCTGCGGGTGCTGCCTGATGGTGCAGCGCCGGCGGACGCCACCGGATTCGGTATCAGCCTCGATGAGCTCTCGGACCAACAGGAGCTGCAAGCCCTGCTCGCTCTGCTGGCGGAGGCCTGCGGTCAGGCCACCCCGCAGCTCGAGGCTGAGCAGGCCCCGTCCCTTTCCCTGCCGCAGCGCAGCCAGCCCTGGCTGAGCCAGCCGGTTTTTCATCAGTACCGCAGCGAATCAGAGCTGTTGCGCTACATCCAGCGGTTGGTGAGCCGTGATCTGTCGCTGGTGCACGGGATGATCCCGTTGGGCAGCTGCACCATGAAGCTCAACGCCGCCGCTGAGCTGCAGCCGGTGAGCTGGCCTGCGTTTGCGGCCTTGCATCCCTTTGCCCCAGCCGATCAGGCCCAGGCCTATCGCCGTCTTGCCGACGATTTGGAGCAATGGCTGGCCGCCCTGACGGGCTTCGCCGCCGTGTCGTTGCAGCCCAATGCCGGTTCCCAGGGGGAATACGCCGGGCTGCTGGTGATCCGCGCCTGGCACCGCTCCCGCGGTGAAGCCCATCGCGACATCTGTCTGATCCCCACCAGCGCCCACGGCACCAATCCAGCCAGTGCCGTGATGGCCGGCCTGAAGGTGGTGGCCGTCGCCTGTGATGACGAGGGCAACATCGATCAGCAGGATCTGGCGGCGAAGGCGGCTGAGCACGCGGACCGGCTGGCGGCGCTGATGGTCACCTACCCCTCCACCCACGGCGTGTTTGAAACCGGTATCCGTGAGATCTGCTCGGTGGTGCATCGGAACGGCGGGCAGGTGTACCTCGATGGGGCCAACCTCAATGCCCAGGTGGGGCTGTGCCGTCCCGGTGCTTTCGGTGCCGATGTCTGTCACCTCAACTTGCACAAGACCTTCTGCATCCCCCATGGGGGCGGTGGCCCAGGCGTGGGGCCCATTGGTGTTGCGGCGCATCTGGCGCCCTACCTGCCGGGGCACCCTTTGCAGGCCGGCGCCGCATCGGCCATCGGTCCGGTGTCCGCAGCTGCGCTCGGCAGCGCCAGCATCTTGCCGATCAGCTGGATGTACCTGCGGATGATGGGGGCGGAGGCCCTAAGGCAGGCCAGTGCTGTGGCGCTGTTGTCGGCCAACTACCTGGCCCATCGGCTCGACGCCTCGTACCCCGTGCTGTTTCGCGGCAGCACCGGCCGGGTGGCCCATGAATGCATCCTTGACCTGCGCCCGCTCAAGCGGGATGCGGGGATCGATGTGGATGACATCGCCAAGCGTTTGATGGACTACGGCTTCCATGCGCCCACCGTCAGCTGGCCGGTGGCCGGCACGGTGATGGTGGAGCCCACCGAAAGCGAAAGCCTGGCGGAGTTGGATCGTTTCGCCGATGCCCTGGTGGCGATCCGCCAGGAGATTCGCGCCATTGAAGCCGGCAGCAGCGACCCTCGGAACAACCCGCTCAAGCGGGCTCCGCACACCCTCGCTGCCGTCACAGCGGATGACTGGGATCGTCCCTACAGCCGTCAGCAGGCCGCCTTCCCGATGGAGGGCCAGCAGGCGAACAAGGTCTGGCCCGCGGTGGCACGGATTGATAACGCCTTTGGTGATCGCAACCTGGTGTGCACCTGTCCGTCGGTGGAAGCGGTGGCTGTGGCGGCTTGAAGCCCTGGTGCAAGGGGTTCAGAGCATGTAAATTTTCACTGAAAGTGGAAAAATTGGTTTGATTCCGTTCATCGCCCTTGCGAGTTCGGTCAAACTGTTCGACAACTGATTCGTCTGTCGGGGGACACCATGGATCGGGACAACAACAAGAAATCTGCGCTCAGCAGCGTTGAAGGGCCTGCCCTTCCTCAACTTCCTGAGGGTCTGGAATCGGCCTTCAATCACGGCCATACCTTGTCAATTGAAGGAACCAATGTGATTCGGGTTCCCTTTGGCACGCGCCGTTCTCGTCGCAGCCGCCCCGAGCGGCCCGATCACTGGGCCACTCTGGTGATTCCTTTTCAACCGGTGGGCGATCCCACTCCACCGCCGGCGGCGGCCTGAGTTCAGGCCACGCCGATTTCCGATTCTTCCTGGGCCAGACGCCAGTCCAGCAGGGCTTTGACGTCGGCCAATGAGCAGGTTGGTGTGCGGAAGGGCAGCAATCGCATCGGGCTGCGTTCCGGCCTCACCAGCCAGCTCCGGTTGGTTTGAGGCATCAAAAGAAAGCCGCGGTACCGAACCGAGGGCTCCTGACCGTTCATGAATCCCATCGCTCTAGGGATTGTTTGGAAGTGACTTCGTCATTTCAGGGCACAAGATCTGGTGTCACGCACTTGCACCAGATCTTTTCCGGATTGCTTCACGCCAGGGCAAACAGCAGCACGTCGGCGCGTTCACTGAGGCCGATCAGCTCGCCTTGTGTTGCTGCGTCTTGGATCAGGCCCAGCCCATCGCCCCGCCGCAGCGCCTGCGTGGGGGAGCCTTCACGGTTGAGCGTCAGCTCCCCATCAATCATCTGAAGCCAGAGCCATCGCTCCTTGGCGGCGGGCAATGGCAACTGCTGTTGGCGTTGCGGTTGTGCACGCCAGAGGCGCACGGGACGTTCGATGGCCATCGCATCTCCGGTGGCGTCGGGCTCAATCAGGGGCGTCCAGCCCTCGCCGATGGCGAAGGGTTTCTGCTCGTAGGCGGGCTGGATGCCCAGCTGTGCAGGCTCAATCCAGATCTGCAGCAGCCTGCAGGGCGCGCCGGTTTGATTGATTTCGCTGTGAACGATGCCGCTGCCGGCACTCATCCGTTGCACCTCGCCGGCATGCAGCACCGCGCTGTTGCCCATCGAGTCGGCATGGCTCAGGGCCCCCTCCACCATCACCGTGATGATTTCCATGTCCCGGTGGGGGTGCATGCCGAACCCCTGGCCTGCAGCAATGGTGTCGTCGTTGATCACCCGCAAGGGGCCGAAGCCCATCCAGTTCGGATCCTGATGGCTGCCGAAGCTGAAGCTGTGCCAGGAATCGAGCCAGTCCAGCTGGCTGTGGAAGCGCTGGTCTGCGGGTCGCAGGATCACGTTTGAGGTGGTGGCGTGTTGGCCTGTTGGCGTGGCCATCCGGGACATCGAGGTGTTCAGAGTTGGAGAGGTTGCATCTGCAGAAGCCGCTGCACCAGGTCGTTGATGCTGTCGTCCTGGGCGGGTTTGGCGTGGTTGCTCAGCAGCTGACGCCCCACCACCTGGGCCCCGAGGTGGGTGAGCTGGATGCGCAGCGACACCAGCAGTTCCATGCCGCCACCGCCGGAGAAGGTTGCCATGGCGATTGGCCGCCCGTTGAACAGGGATCGGAAGTCGTCGTCGGTTACGGAGAGCCAGGCAATGGCATTGGTGAGCGACGGCGGAATCGAGCCGTTGTATTCCGGGGCGCAGATCACCCAGCGTGGGGTTGCGTGCAGCTGGTCGTGCAGGGCGACAAGGTCAGGGCCGGCCCCTGCTGCTTGGACCCGTGGCGTGAACAGGGGCAGGTCGAGTTGAGTGAGATCGATCAGTTCGGCGCTGGCGTTCTGAGCTGCGGCGGCCTGCACGAAGCGTTCCGCCAGCTTCCGGTTTTCGCCATTGCTCGCCGTCAGAACGATGAGGTCGGAGGGCATGGAGACGAAGGCTCTTGATGGAATCGTGCAAGGGCGTCAGGCCGTTTTCAATTCGGCTTCGCGGTAAGGAACAAAGCTGGCTTTGCGGGCGCCGCAGATCGGGCAGTGCCAATCGTCGGGAATCGCCTCAAACGGCGTGCCTGGGGTGATGCCGGAATCGGGATCCCCCTCGGCGGGGTCGTAGATCATCGAGCACACCTTGCAGATCCACTTGCCCGGGATCGGTTGATCGGCCTGGCCTGCGGTGCCCTTGCCTTGCAGGGCCTCGAGGGCAACGCCATAGGTTTCGGCGTGATGCTGCTCGATCGGGGTCAGCAGGCCGAAGTTCTTGGCGGCGGTGCGGAACAGGCCCGCATGCTCCTTGGATTCGCTGCTTTGCTCGGCGAATTCCGCTGCGGCTCCGCTGTCCCGGTCCTGCCGGGCCTGGGCGGCGAACTCCGGATACATCGTTGTGTACTCGTAGGTTTCGCCTTCAATCGCCAGCTCCAGGCAGCGGCTCAGGATGGCCTGCTTCTCCTCGTCGCTGAGCTGCTCGGGATCGTTCACCACCAACTCAGGGTGCAGCAGGCGGAAGTGGGCGAAGGCGTGTTCCGTTTCCTGCGCTGCGGTGTCACGAAACAACTTGGCCAGGTCCTTGTGGCCCAGCTGTTTGGCCACCTCTGAAAAGAACAGGTATTTGCGGTTGGCCATGCTCTCGCCACCGAAAGCGGCCTCGAGATTGGCGTGGGTGGAAGGCTTGGAAAGGTCCATCGATGGCCCCGGGATCGTTCCATCAGCCTAGTGCTAACTCATAGTGAGTATGAGTTAGCAGGAAGTTCGGTTGGCCGGCTCAGGCTGCCGGCTCAGTAGTTGGCGCCGCTGCGGCGTTGGTGCACCGCGGTGCTGCCCTCCGCATCCAGCACCCCGCCGCGATCCACTTCGGCATAGATCAGCCAGTGGTCGCCGCATTCCATCCGCTGGCTCACCTTGCCGTCCAGCCAGGCCAGAGCATCCGGCAGTAAGGGCTGTTCGGCGGGGCTGGTGTCCAGCTCGAGGCCTGCAAAGCGATCGGCACCGGGTTCGAACGGTTGCAGGAACTGCTTCATCAGGGCGGTTTCGCGGCCTTCGGCCAGCACGTTCAAGGCGAAGCGATCGCCCTTGTGCAGCAGCGCTTCCACGGCGCGGTCCTTGGCCACGGCCACGGTGATGCCGGGGGGACTGAAGCTGGCCTGGCTCACCCAGCTGGCCACCATGGCGCCGCTCAGCTCCGCTTTGCGGGTGGTGAGCACGCAGAGGGAGCCGATCACACGGCCCAGGGCCAGCACCGCTGGATCGCTGCGGCTTTCGCTCAAGCCCCCTGCACTGCGACGTTGCGCCCGTTTCTGGCTCTGCAGCAGCTGGCGGGCGAAAAGGGTGCCGGTTTCCTCCAGCTCCTTCACCCGGGCGGCATCCGGACTGAACTTCACCCGGATCGGCTCGAAACCAAAGCTGAAGCCGCCATCCCGCAGCTTCGTTTCCAGCAGGTCCACCGCCTCGCCGCTCCAGCCGAAGCTGCCGAACACCCCCACGGGCTTGCTGCGATCCCCCTCCGCCAACAGGGTTCCCAGGGCCGAGACGATCGGTGTGGGGGCATGGCCCCCCAGGGTGGGTGAGCCGATCAACACGGCGTCGGCCTGCTGGATCGTGCTCACCAGTTCATCGGCGGGGGTGAATTCGCAGTTCAAACTGCTCACCCGGATGCCGGTGCGGCTGACCCCGCGGGCCAGGGCATCGGCAATGGCTGCGGTGTTGCCGTAGGCGCTGGCAAACAGCAAAGCCACCGTCAGGCTGGCGTTCTCCTGGCCTTCGCCCCAGCGGCGGTAGTCATTCAGCAGGCTGCGCCAACTGGCTTCGATGGCCGGGCCATGGCCCGGCGCGATGGTGCGGATGTCGAGTTCTTCGAGTCGTTCCACCAGGGCATCCACCTGACGGGCCATGGGGGCCATCAGGCAGTCGTAGAAGTGCCGGCGTTCCTCTTCGGTGCTGCTGCGGTTGCTTTCGGACCAGCTGTCCGTGCAGAGGTGGGCACTGAAGAACTTGTCGCTCATCAGCAGGCCCAGGCTTTCCTCGAAGGCCAGCAATCCGCCGGGCCAGCGGGGGGTTGGGGCCGGCAGCAGCATCAAGCTGCGCTGGTGGCTGAGCGGAAGTGTTTGCTCCTGGCGGATCACCCGTAGGGGCGGCAGATCGGGCAGTGGTGGTTGCTCGCTCGTCTCACCGGGAGGGGCCGGCTTGCGCTGGCTCCACAGCTCTTCGATCAGCTTGGCGCCGGGGTTGGAGACGATCAGTTCAAGGCCGGCGTAGGCCTCCGCCAGATCCCGCAGCAGGGCAACGCGGTTGGGGTTGACGTGGCCCACCACCACCAGCAGCGGTGCGTCGCTGCTGGGCAGGGCTTCGGCAAGCACCGGAAGAAAGGCCCTGCTGTAGGCCACCCCCGGGGGATGGACCAGCACAGCAGGTGCACCATCACCGGCCTCGAACAAAACACTGTTGGCGGTGCTGCCCCGCTCCAGGGCGTATTCCAGTTCGAAACGGTGCCGTTGAGGGCTCAGACCGCGCAGACCAACGACCCCATCGTCGATCGGCAGCTGGATCGTGCGACGCGTGGTTGCGGTGCTGGTCACGCTCATCAGTAGTGGTTCCCCACTTTGCGGTGGTGCACCGCCGTGCTGGCCTCGGCATCGGCCACATTGCCCTGCTCCACTACGGCATAGATGATCCAGTGATCGGGGCCCTCCATCCGTTGCTCCACCCGGCAGCCCAGAAAGGCCAGGGCATCGGCGAGCACCGGGCCGCCATCAGCGGTTCCCTCCAGCACGTTCACCCCAGCGAAACGATCGGCACCGGGGGGGAAGCGCTTGAGGAAATGGCGCATCAGTTGTTGATGATTGTCCTGCCGTAGAACGTTCAGCACGAAGCGGTCGCCCACCTGCATCAGGGCTTCGATCGCACGGTCTTTGGCGACGGCGATGGTGAGGCCCGGTGGGGTGAAGCTGGCCTGGCTCACCCAGCTGGCCACCATGGCGCTGCGGCGTTGCGATTCGCCCTCCCCCTGGCTGGCGGTCACCACATAAAGGCCACCGCTGATGCGACCCAGGGCCTTGTCGAGGTCGCCATCGAGGCTTTTCATCGCCGCGATTGTCTTTTCTTTGGTCAGCAGCTGGCCGAGGTCGGTGCCCGACTCCTCACAGCGTTGGTAGTCGCTGCCCTGGGGCAGCTGTTTGATCCGCAATGGGCTGAAGGCTTGCTTCTGCCCCTGGCTGCGCAGTTGATCGGCGACGGCGTCGATCGGTTCATCGTTGCCGCCGAAGGCGTCGTACACCCCCACCAGTTGTTTGGGATGCAGGGCCGCCAGCAGGGTTCCGATCGAGGCCTGGAGATCCGGTTCCGGTTCCGCGGGCCAGGTCGGCACCACAACAGCCTTGGCATCGCCCACCAGGGCGGTGAGTTCCTGGGGGTCGGTGGCCCGCAGGTCCACCAGCTGCACCTGGGCATCCGCCTTGCCGATGCCGTGGGCAATGGCCTGGCTGATCCGATCGGAGAAGCCGTATTGGCTCAGATAACAAACGGCGGCATAGCTCTCGCCTTTGCTGCGCTGGCCGCTCCACTCGCGGTAGTCGCTGATCCAGTGGCTGAGGTGATGCCGCAACAGCGGCCCGTGGCCCACCGCGATGGTGTTGATCTCCGGCAGGCCATCCATGCGCTTGAGGGCCTGCAGCACGCTGCGGGCATTCGGGCCCATCAGGCAGTCGTAGTAGAAGCGGAAATCAGGGGCGATGGCGCCGGGGTCGGCGTCGAAGACGTCGTCAGAGCAGTAATGCAGACCAAAGGCATCGCAGGTGTAAAGGATGCCGGTGCCGTGATCGAAGGAAAAGATCGTGTCCGGCCAGTGCAGGTTCGGAGCACTGAGGAATTCGAAGCGGTGCTGGATGCCGCTCTCGGGGTTGGTGCCGAGATCCAATTCCTCGCCCGACTTCACCGCACGGGATTTGAACGGCCTGTGCACCTGGTCCTTGAGGAACTGCAGGGCCACCTTCGATCCCACGATTTCAATCTCAGGATTGAGATCGATCAGGTCACCGATCAATCCGGAGTGGTCGGGTTCGGTGTGGCTCACGATCAACACATCGATCGCAGTTGGATCGATCTGCTGCTTGAGCAGGGGGATCCAGGTGTCGCGGAACTTGGCGTGGCTGGTGTCGATCAGGGCGGTGCGTTCCCCCCGCACCAGGAAGGCGTTGTAGGTCGTGCCGTTGCGCAGGCCGAATTCAATGTCGAAGCGGCTGCGGTCCCAGTCGAGGGAGCGGATCGTGGTGGTGTCGGCGGCGATGGCCTCGCACTGCAGCGACAGCTTCGGAGCAGCGGGAGCAACGACCATGAAACCGACCGTGACGGAAGTCGACTCTACGGAGATTCAGCGGGGCAAGGCGGCGGAGACTGGTATCAACTGCAACCTTGTGATGGCGTCATCGACGCTGCGACGCAGCATTGGACCCGGGATCCTTTTGGCCGGTGCCTGCATCGGTGGATCCCACTTGATGTCGTCCACCACGGCGGGTGCCCGATTCGGCTTTGCGCTGGTGGGCCTGATCTTGCTCACCAATCTGATCAAGTACCCGTTCCTGCGCGTGGGTACCCGCTTCACAGCGGCCACCGGACTGTCGCTGCTGGAGGGTTTCCAGAAACGCAATCCCCTCTACCTGCCGCTGTACTTGGTGGTGAGCCTGGTCACCGGCACCTTCACCATCGCGGCGGTGAGTTTTGTGGCGGGGCTGCTGCTCACCAACATCCCTCTGCTGGCGGGGTTGGACCCCTACGGACTGTCCATCGCCGTGCTGGCGGTAAGTGGCCTGGTGCTGCTGCTGGGGCATTACCGGGCGCTCGACCGTCTCTCCAAGTTGTTGGTGGTGCTGCTAACCCTGCTCACGGGGATTGCGGCTGCATCGCTGCTGATCCGCGGCCCCGTCGGGGATGTGGCGGCCAGTTGGGTCAGCACGGATCCCAGCCCCTGGACCCTGGCCAACCTGGCCTTCCTGATTCCCCTGATGGGCTGGATGCCCGGACCGGTGGAGATGTGCGTGTGGCCATCGTTGTGGATGTTCTCCCGGGCGCGCGACACCGAGCACACCGCAACGCCGAAGGAGGCCGAGTTCGATTTCAACCTCGGCTATTGCGTCACCGTGGTGACGGCCATGTTCTTTGTGATCCTGGGCGCCTACACGATGTACGGCAGCGGAGACGGAATGCTGGCCGGCAGTGGCGTGTCCTTCGCCCAGAAGCTGATCAAGCTCTACACCGCCGCCATGGGTGGTTGGGCGGCCTGGGTGATCATCCCGGCGGCCTTTTCCGCCATGTTCAGCACCACCCTCGCCTGCCTGGATGCCTATCCCCGCAGCATTGCGGCGATTCAGGGGCTGCTGCGTCATCACGACAGTGGAGATTCAGCGCCGGGGCCCATGCAGCGTCGCTTCGACATCTGGGTGATCGTGCATTTCCTGGCCGCTGTGCTGGCGCTGGTGGTGGCCAAGAGCGGCGGAATCGGCGTGAAGGATTTCGTCTTCGGGGCGATGACCGGCAGCTTCCTCACCGCTCCTCTGTTCGCCTGGATGGCCATGGACACGATCAACAGCCCCTTGGTTCCAGTGGAGCACCGTTATGGGCGGCTCACCCAGGCCTTCTGCTGGTTCGGTCTGGTGTTTTTCAGTGGCTTCAGCCTGCTGTTCATCGGCCGTTTCTTCCTCGGCCTCGGCGGCTGATTTCGCCCTTGCTTCAACAAAAAACCCCTGCCGTTGGCAGGGGTTGGGCTTCCGTTCTTCTTGTCTTGGTGTGTTGGGCTCGTCCAGCCCAAGGCTTTCAGTGCTCAGGTTCTGATTCAGGACCTGATCAGCTCTCCACCTTCACCGAAACGCTGGTGTGTTCCACCGCTTTGCCGGCGTTGATTTCAAGAATGCCGTCCCGATAGCTGGCCTTGAGCTGGTCGCGATCGAGGCTCTGGGGGAAACGGAAGCTGCGGCTCCAGGTGCCGCTGCGGAATTCGCTCAGCAGCGGTGCGTTGCTGTCATCGCTGCCTGTGGCTAGGCGTTCAGCGCTGATCACCAGGTTGCGATCGGTGGCCTTGACGTCGATCGAGTCGCGGTCCACCCCGGGCAGTTCCAGTTGCACGGTGTAGCTGGTCTCGGTTTCGCGGATTTCGGCGTTGGGAACGCGCTCAGCGGTGGCCAGTTGTTGTTCGAGACGCTCGAACAGATCAAAGGGGGATTGGCGCAGGGTCAGCATGATGGTGGCTCCGAAGAATGAACATCTGCGGACTGGGTTGATCGCCCGCCATCACAATCTGCGCCGCTTGGATGAGAACCAGAAGCGTGAGAACCGTCCGTTTTGATTCGGTCTGTACCACCAGGTTCGGCTGGCACCACAGGGATGGTGTTGAAACCGAATCTCCTTAAAGCCACCACCAGTCGCTGAAGCAGGCCGCCTGGCCGCAGACCTGCTCTTCCGCATCCCAGAGGGTCCAGATCCGGGCCTTGTTGATCATGAATCGCCGCCCTTTGCGGCTGATGCGAATGCCGCGATAGTTCTGCACGGCATCGAGGCGTTTGGCCTGGCCCAGGGCGCTGCTGCGTTCCGCCCGTTCGCTGTCCGGGGCGGTGAGCCGTGAGGGCATGCCAATCAGCCCATCCCAGTGGCTGTCCCACAGCTGCAGGGCCGCAGCGTTGGCGTAACTGAGTGAGGGATCCTGCTCAGTGCCGTGAGCCAGCACCGGAAAGCCGCAGGCGAACAGGTTCTGGCAAAGCAGCCGCTTCGGCTGGCCCGGTTGGGCGGAGGCGATCAGCGGCCTGCTGAAGGCCCGTTGATGCGATTGCAGCAGCACTGCGGCGAGCCTTTGTTTGTCGGCGGTGAGCCAGGCGGCTTCACGGGCCATGGCTCTGCTCCGCGTCAGCTGCCGGCTGCCATGGCCTGCAGCATCGCCTTCTGGGCACTGGCGTGGCCATGGGCCTTGAGGTTGTTCAGGAAGGTGCTGCGCGAATCGGCGAAGCGTGGGTCTTCGGCCAGCGGCAGCTCTCCGGCGGCATCGAGGCCCGTGTCGCCCTCCATGGCTGGGGTGATCACCACCAGGTCGCCATCGAGGCTGCGGTTGTAGCGCCACCACAGGGCCGGGTCCTGCACCGCCGCATGGGGCGGCAGCGGTGTTGCCTCTTCAGATGTGCTGGCTTTGTTCTCCTCCTTGGCTGCCGCCGCCCGCTCGGCCAGGGCCTTGCGCCGGTGCTCTGCCAGGTCTTCCAGCAGCCGAGCCCGGTTGCGGCCCCGCAGTTGGAACAGCACGAAGGGGTCTTCACTGAAGCGATCCCCCATCAGGAAATACACCGCGCTGATGTGTTTGCAGGGGTTGGCTTTGTCGGGGCAGCTGCACTCGCTGCGCACCTCCTGCAACTTGAACGGGAACAGGCGTTTGCCGCTGGCGGCAAAGGCCCGTTCGATGTCGGAGGGCATGATCCCCGCCAGCAGCTGGGCCGACCAGCGGGCTTTCTGGGTCAGCGCTTCCAGCACATAGCCCCAGTCCTCATCGTTGAGCACATCCAGCCAGAGCTTCACCTTGTAGGGCGCTTCATCGGTGCCCTGAACGCGGGCATGCACGCGGCGGCCTTCGAAGCGGATCGAGGTCACATGGCCTTCACGGGCGTAGCCCCAGGCCCGCTCCAACCGTTTCTTGAAGCGGTAGCCGTTGATCAGCTCCATCCACTGCTCCACCCACCAGGGCTGTTGGCCCAGGCCGTCGTCGCCGATGGCGGTGATGCCGTTGCTGCTGCCGTTGCTGAGAGTCATGGTCAGGTGTCCTCCAAGGCGACGAGATCGCGCAATTGATCGCCACCGAGGCTTCCCAGCCAATCCTCGCCGGAGCCGATCACATCCTCAGCCAGGCGTGATTTTTCGCGGATCATGCGATCGATCTTTTCCTCCACCGAGCCGCTGGTGATGAATTTGTGCACCATCACCCGGTTGGTCTGGCCGATCCGATAGGCCCGGTCGGTGGCCTGGTTCTCCACAGCTGGGTTCCACCAGCGGTCGATGTGGAACACGTGGCTGGCCCGGGTGAGGTTGAGGCCCACACCACCTGCTTTCAACGAGAGCAAGAACAACTGCGGACCGCGGGGATCCTCCTGGAAGCGATCCACCATCGCCTGGCGCTCGCTCTTGCGGGTGCCGCCGTGCAGGAAGGGCACCTCTGATTTCCAGCGCTGCTGCATCCAGGCCTGCAGCAGATGCCCCCATTCGGCGAACTGGGTGAACAGCAGGGCCCGATCGCCCGCTTCGATCACCTCATCGAGGATTTCCTCAAGCCGCTGCAGCTTGGCCGAACGGCCCAGGAAGCCATCGTCCACGGCCCCTTCGCTCAGGGCCAGGGCGGGGTGGTTGCAGATCTGTTTCAACCGGGTGAGCAGGGCCAGCACCTGCCCGTGGCGCTGCCCGCGCGGTGCCCGTGCAATGGCATCGAGGGTGTCTTCCACGGTCTTGCTGTACAGGGATTTCTGCTCCTTGCTCAGCCCCACCCATTCGCTCAGCTCCACCTTCTCCGGCAGATCGGAAATGATCGTTTTGTCGGTTTTCAGCCGGCGCAGGATGAACGGACCCACGCGGCCTTTGAGGTCCCGCAGGGACGACATGTCCCCATACCGCTCGATCGGCATCCGGTAGCGCTGGCGGAAGAAGTCCTCTTCCCCCAGCACCTTGGGGTTGAGGAAGTCCATCAAGGCCCACAGTTCGCTCACCCGGTTCTCCACGGGGGTGCCGGTGAGGGCGATGCGGAAGCGGTTGCTTTTGCTGCGGCCGGGTCGGGCCAGATCCCGGGCGGCCTGGCTCTGTTTGGCGCCGGGGTTCTTGATCGCCTGGGCTTCGTCAATCACCACCCCCTGCCAGTCCTGGGTTTCCAGCAGTTCGCTGTCCCGTTGCAGGAGTCCGTAACTGGTGAGCACCAGATCCACCTCCTTCAACACTTTCTTGAGTTCGGCCGGTGTGGAGGGGCGGCGGGGGCCGTAATGCTCGGTGACCCTCAACTCCGGGGTGAACGATTCCGCCTCCCGTCGCCAGTTGGTGAGCACCGAGGTGGGGGCCACCAGCAGCACCGGGCGCTTCAGTTCCTGCTCTGCTTTGAGGTGCTGCAGAAACGCCAGCAGCTGGATGGTTTTGCCCAAGCCCATGTCGTCAGCCAGGCAGGCCCCCTGGTCGAAGCGGTGCAGGAAGGCGAGCCAGCCGAGGCCCCGCTCCTGATAGGGCCGCAGCTGACCGCTGAATCCCTCAGGAGCCGGCAGGGGATCGGGCGCCTTCTGCTGGTGGTATTGCTCCAGCACCGACTGGAGTCTTGGGCCGGCGTCGAAGCGATGCACCGGCATCCGCATCAGCAGTTCCCCTTCCGTTCCTGTCAGCCGCAGCGCGTCATCGAGGCTCAGTTCCGGTTTCGCGCCACAGAAGCGTTCGGCGTTCTTGAGGTCGTTGGGCCGCAGTTCGATCCAGGCCCCCTTGTGGCGCACCAAGGGGCTGCGCTTGCCGCTCAGACGCTCCAGTTCCCGCAGGGTGAGCGTCACCCCGCCGATCATCAGATCCCACTCCCAGTCCAGACATTCGCCCAGGGTGAAGCCGCGGGAGCGTTCCGGGAGTTCGGCCTTGATCGACAGGCCCAGCCGGCTGGCCAGGCCGCCGGAGAGGCTCGGCGGCAGCTCCACCCCCACGCCGGCATCCCGCAGCTGACGGGCCGCTGTGCGCACCAGCACGAAGGCTTCGGCCGGGGTCAGCTGCATTGTGTCCGGCGTGGCGCTCTCCAGCCCCCGTTCGATCGGTGGGAACACCGTCAGGGCCCGTCCCAAGCCCTCCAGCAGCACTTCGCCCGGTTGATCCACCTGGATCTCCCCCAGTTGCAGCATCTCGGCACCGGAGGCCCAGGCTGCGGCGGCCGGGAGCTTCAGGCTGGGGTCGGCTTCCGCCTGCAGTCCGAAGCGCAGCTCCCAGAGATCCTCCCCATCCGGTGGGGTGTGCAGTTCAAGGCAGGTGCGGGCCGCGGCAAATCCGCCGGCGATGCCCTCCCTCCAGTGATGACTGGCGGTGGCCAGGCGTTCGGCTTCTTCATCACCGATCTCGATCACCCCGGTCTCCGACCCCAGGGCCTCCTGCCAGAGCGTCAGCAGGGGATCAAGCCCATCGGTGGATGGTTCAAAGTCCTTGCGCAGCTGCGCGTCCACCAGGTCTTCCAGCAGCGTGGCCACCCGCAGGCGTCCGCTGCGGGGCCGGCAGCTGGCCACAGGGTTGGCGGCCCGCATGGCCTCCGGTCGTAACCGGGTGGTGCGGTTGCTGCGGCGCCCCAGGGGTTCCCGCCAGGGCAAGGCGCAGGTGGCCACCAGGGGCAGGCTGGCCGCCAGATCCTCGAGCCGGCGCCGGTCTTCTTCCCGGTTGAGCAGCGGCACCCAACGGGCCCGATGCGGATAGCCCTCCCCTTTGCTGAGCTCCATCTGGGGAATCCAGCGGCCCCGGGCCACCAGGCTCAGGGCCCAGCGCTGCAGATGGCTCCACCAGCGCAGTTCGTCAGCCAGGTCTGGATTGGTGCCGGAGAGGGGCAATCGGGACAGCCACTCCGTGGCCGCCGATGGTTCCACCGCGAGCCCTTGCACCTGCCAGGGCCACCATTCGGTTTGCTTGGGGATCGGTTCGCCGGCCTGCATCGGTAGCCCGGTCCAGCCCGGTGGTTCCGGCGTTGGCTCCTCTTTTTTGCTGCGGCTTTTGCGCGGCTTCACCGTGCGGCTCGGCAGGGTGAGACAGGCCGTGGCATCAATGCAGCCGCCCGGCAAAAGGTCGCGTTCGCTCAGCCAGGCCCTGAGGTCGTCATGGCTGAGGGTGAAGGGGTGCAGCGCGGGGGTGAGGCCGGGGCCTTCCGGTGTGGCCACCCGCCAGGTGTCAGCCCAAACGAGCAGTGCCGGTTGACCGGAACTGCTGGAGGTGCGGATGGCGGGAAGCCAGGTGGCGTGCAGCAGGCTCATGGCCGCGACGCGGGCAGGAAGCGGAGGGTGCCGTGGAGCAGGAGAGCACCGCCGATCAACGGCAGCCAGGCCTGAAGTAGCTCCAATAGTAATGATGCCAGGCCATCGACCTGCCAGTTGTCAAGGGGTAGGGGCATGCCGAGGCTGCGCAACCCGCAGACCGCCCCCACCAGACCCGCCTGCAAATGCCCGTCATCAGGGTCCACCCGTTGCAGGTGGAAGGCCAGCAGGCCGTAAAAGAGGCCACAACCGCCCGAACGCACCGCAGCTTCCAGACCCCAGGGCAAGCTCAGCAGCCCGGCGCTGATGCCGGCAGCCAGTGCCCAACCGATCGACTGCAGCCGCAGTCGCTGGCGAATCTCGGGATCACTGGGTGGAACGGCCACGGGCGCCGGCGGTTCAAAGGCGATCATGACGGCAGGATCCCCCTTTCCTGTCATGGTTGCCGCCGCATCGTCGTCTTCTGCAGCGTCTGCACCGCGCAGTGGGGAGGAGATCCGTGAGGCTTTTCTCAACTTCTATGCAGAGCGCGGCCACAAGCGGATGGCCAGCGCCTCATTGATTCCCGAAGACCCAACGGTGCTGCTCACCATTGCGGGAATGCTGCCGTTCAAGCCGGTTTTTCTGGGCCAGCAGGAGCGACCCGCGCCCCGGGCCACCAGTTCGCAGAAGTGCATCCGCACCAACGACATCGAGAACGTGGGGCGCACGGCCCGGCATCACACCTTTTTCGAGATGCTCGGCAACTTCTCCTTTGGGGACTACTTCAAGCAGCAGGCGATTGAGTGGGCCTGGGAGCTCAGCACCGGCGTCTACGGCATCGACCCCAAGAACCTGGTGGTGAGCGTCTTCCGGGACGACGACGAAGCCGAGCAGATCTGGCGTGATGTGGTGGGGGTGAACCCCAAGCGGATCATCCGCATGGATGAGGCCGACAACTTCTGGGCCTCCGGCCCCACCGGCCCCTGTGGCCCCTGCTCGGAGATCTATTACGACTTCAAGCCCGAGCTCGGGGATGAGGGCATCGATCTCGAGGACGACGACCGTTTCATCGAGTTCTACAACTTGGTGTTCATGCAGTACAACCGCGACGCGGAGGGCACCCTCACGCCGCTGGCCAACCGCAATATCGACACCGGCATGGGCCTTGAGCGGATGGCCCAGATCCTGCAGAAGGTTCCCAACAACTACGAAACCGATCTGATCTTTCCGCTGATCCAAGCGGCCGCCGATCTGGCGGGGGTCGATTACCACCAGCTCAACGACAAGGGCAAGACGTCGTTGAAGGTGATCGGCGACCACAGCCGTGCGGTAACGCAGCTGATCTGCGATGGCGTCACCGCCAGCAACCTGGGCCGCGGCTACATCCTGCGGCGCCTGCTGCGCCGGGTGGTGCGCCATGGCCGCCTGCTGGGCATCGACAAACCCTTCCTCGTCACCATGGGTGAGGCGGCGATTGCCCTGCTGAAGGGGGCCCACCCCAGCGTGATTGAGCGCCAGGAGGTGATCCTGGCTGAGCTCCAGCGCGAGGAAGCCCGCTTCCTCGAGACCCTCGAGCGCGGCGAGAAGTTGCTGGCGGAGGTGCTGGCCTCCAAGCCGAAGCAGATCAGCGGTGCCCAGGCCTTTGAGCTGTACGACACCTATGGATTCCCGCTTGAGCTCACCCAGGAAATCGCCGAGGAGCAGGGTCTGGCCGTTGACCTCGATGGGTTCGAGGCAGCGATGGAGGAACAGCGTCAGCGCGCCAAGGCGGCCGCGGTGAGTATTGATCTCACCCTGCAGGATGCGATCGACCAGGTGGTGGCGGATCAGGCGGCCACCTGTTTCGAGGGCTATGAAGTCCTCGATCATGCCTCCTGCGTGCAGGCGTTGGTGGTGAATGGTGAACCAGCCAGCACCGCCAAGGCGGGTGATGCGGTTCAGGTGGTGCTCGACACCACGCCGTTCTATGGAGAAGGCGGCGGTCAGGTGGGCGATCGCGGCGTGCTGGCGGGCAGCGATTTGATCGTTCGGATTGAGTCGGTGAGCCGCAGCCGCGATGTCTTCGTCCATGCCGGGCGGGTGGAACGCGGCGAGCTCGCCTTGGGCGACACCGTGAAGGCTCAGGTGGACCGCGCCTGCCGGCGCCGGGCTCAGGCCAATCACACCGCCACCCACCTGCTGCAGGCTGCGCTCAAGCAGGTGGTGGATCCAGGCATCGGCCAGGCCGGTTCACTGGTGGATTTCGATCGCCTGCGCTTCGACTTCCACTGCCCCACGGCGGTGACGGCGGATCAGTTGCAGCAGGTTGAAACCCTGATCAACGGCTGGATCAACGAGGCCCATGCGCTGCAGGTGCAGGAGATGGCGATCGATCAGGCCAAGGCGGCCGGTGCTGTGGCGATGTTCGGCGAGAAGTACGCCGATGTGGTGCGGGTGGTCGACGTGCCCGGTGTGTCGATGGAGCTCTGCGGCGGCACCCACGTGGCCAACACCGCTGAGATCGGCCTGTTCAAGATCGTGGCGGAGAGTGGCGTCGCCGCCGGCATCCGCCGGATTGAAGCCGTCGCAGGTCCTGCCGTGCTCGCCTATCTGAACGAGCGCGATGCGGTGGTAAAGCAGCTGGGGGATCGCTTCAAGGCCCAGCCGGCCGAGATCGTGGATCGTGTGGCGGCCCTTCAGGAGGAGCTCAAGGCCACCGGCAAGGCGCTGGCCGCGGCTCAGGCGGAACTGGCGGTGGCGAAAGCCGGCGCTCTGGCCACTAAGGCCGAGGCCGTGGGCGACTTCCAACTGCTGGTGGAACGCCTCGACGGCGTGGATGGCGCTGGTTTGCAGGGTGCAGCCCAGAGCCTGGCGGATCAGCTGGGGGATGGTGCGGCCGTGGTGATCGGCGGTCTGCCGGATCCCGGCGACATGGGCAAGGTGATCCTGGTGGCGGCCTTCGGCAAGCAGGTGATCGCTGCCAAACTCCAGGCCGGCAAGTTCATTGGCGGCATCGCCAAACAGTGCGGTGGTGGCGGCGGTGGACGCCCGAACCTGGCCCAGGCCGGGGGACGCGATGGTGCTGCCCTCCCTGCTGCTCTTGAGTCCGCTCGCTCAGAGTTGGATCTTGCTCTTTCGACGGTCTGAGGGTTGGGGACTGAGCAGCTAGCTGCAGTAACGATTATTGGGCTTTTTGTTTAGGCATTGAGAACCTGATCTGCGGTCGTTGATTAATTGCCTTTGCCTTTCAAATGGTCACTCTGTTGTCATGAGGCGAACTGATCTAGCCATAAGCATCTGAGCCAAGTTTGTAAGCTCGCTTCTTTATATGAAATTCCTGCCGATGCTGTGCTTTTGCACGGATATCGCTGTGCAGATCGAGTGAATTGCTGGGACGGTGACTCATGGCTCACGATGCCATTCACGGCTAATGCTCTCTGTGTTGCCTGGTGTTCCCCTGCTTTGCCCAGCGGAGATGGGAGCCTGCCTGATAAGTGGTTAGGGCGAAACGTGGATGGGGCTACTCCCTGTGGCTGTATCCGATGTTGCGTCTGATTTGAAAGTTCGTTTTGACGGCTTGCCTGGTCCTTGTGGTTTGGACAGGGTTGGTAACAAGCTCATGCTTTGTAGAGATGCCCTTTGCTACCCAACGTGCTCAAGGCCTGCTGATCTCAGGCTTGCTGGTGATCAGTTCAGCACTGCTTGTAAATGTCGCCTATGCCCAAAAGGACCTGCGAAGTGCTTTCCCGGGACGTCGGGTTGGTGGTGGAACTCGCGGGGAGTGCAGTGCCCGCATCGTTGCTCATCTGGTTCCGTCTCAGAGTGTTTTTGCGCCGGATGGATATCTATCTGTGCTGATAGGGCCAACGGCCAACCCGGTGCCGCTTCATGTGACTTTCCAGCCAGAACAACGGGGTGCTTCTGCGCTGACCTCCGTCCCTCTGTCGCGCACCCTGCCGGCTGCTTCTGCGGGTCTTTCGTTAATACCAGTTTCCCAACTCGCTCAGGCCACCGTCTGGGAGTCGTCGTTTGATTGTTCGGCTGACGATGTCGATAGTTCTAAAGCTGGTTCCTTGGCTTTTGTTGATAGCTCCTCGCCTCCAGCGGTGAGTTTGCTGGTGCCCTCGCCTGTAAAGGATGATGCCTCAATCCAGGAGGCCTTAGCTCGTTTGCATTCCGCCTGTGGAAGACATGTTCCCACGATCCAAACACTGGCTGAATTTGAGCTGGCTGATCTCGCTACGTCGGACTGGCCTGAGTCGTTACCGGTCCGTTGTCCATTTTGAGTTCGCTCACTTCTAGAGGCTCATCTCTTCCTTTTACGTGTATGGATCCCCATGCCTCCAACACCAGCTGTTTACGGAAGTTGGGTTCGAGGATTTCCAAAGTGTTGTTGGAAACCAAAACACGCATTACGCCTTGATGGCGGTGTTTCTCCAAATTTTCCAGCCGCGAGGCGCAATTGACGGTGTCGCCGATGACTGCGTACTCGATGCGCTCGGGGCTGCCCATTGAGCCCACCAGTGCTTCCCCGGAGTGGATGCCGGCCCGTATGTGCATTGCAGGTTGAGCCTGTTTGAGGAACTCGGCATTGAGCTCTTTCAGTCCTGCCTGAATCTCCCGTGCTGCTTCGAGCGCTGCTGCGGCCTCAGCGGCGGGATCTTGGAGGACGGGCACTCCAAACACTGCAAGCA
Source organism: Synechococcus sp. MU1651 (assembly GCF_023630635.1). NCBI lineage: Bacteria > Bacillati > Cyanobacteriota > Cyanophyceae > Synechococcales > Synechococcaceae > Synechococcus > Synechococcus sp. MU1651. Next base: position 17,176 of record NZ_JAKUHJ010000003.1, on the reverse strand, counting down.
TGCCGTCACCGGTGAATTTGTTCACCATTCCTCCCCTGCGGGTCACGGCTGGAACACAGATCGCCATGCCTCGGTTCAGCCAGTCCATTAACTCGCGCGGGCTGAGACACTCGGAGACTGTTGTGAATGAGGCAATATCGGTGAACAGCACAGTGATGGGTAGCTGCTGGCCTTCAAAGCGGCCATTGCTGAGTAGTTCCTCGCGTTGATCCCAGAGTTTCTGGGCCACCGCCGGTGAGGTGGCTTGGCCGAGTAATAGCCGTATTTGTTGCGAATGCAGTTGGCTAATGGCTCCTCGCCGCAGCCAAGCTGCCCCGGCCATGCTGAGCATGCTGGTCAGCGGCAGGGCCGTACCGACCCAGACCTGGGACCACAGCAGTAGACCTAGCAAGCCAGCAGTGCCGGCACCGGCAACGCCAGCCACCACCAGCACGCTGCGGCGCAACGTTTGAAATGCCTCTCCCAGTACCAGGCCTGCAAGCAAGCTAATCAGGACCAGAATCCGGTTGCCCCAACCCGGCATAGTCCAAATCACTTGGGCGTTGTTACGGCGTTGGTCGAGCAGGGTGGCGATGCGATTTGCGTGGATTTCCACTCCAGGGATTTGAAACATCTCTGCACCGTGGTGAAACCGGCTGAAGGGCACCTCAAACAAATCTCGTAGGGAAGGGGCTGTGCTGCCGATCAGGACGATCTGATTGCGGATCGCATCCGAGGGAAGATCACCATTCAGCCATTGCTCCAGGGTGTAACGGCGATAACTACCTGGTTGGCGATAAACCAGCATGCGTTGCAATCCCAAGCCAGCGTCGGCTTCGTGGTGGTACCCACCCGCATCCGCCGTTAACCAGTGGTCGTCATCGGTTCCGGCATCGATCGACTCACGCATAGAGCGGTCACCCGTGGCCACCTCCGTCACCCGCATCGCGAATGAAACGGTTGCTTCGTCCTGCCCGGTGACATGGACGAGGTCACGACGTAGAACCCCGTCAGCATCCAGGCTTAGATCGTTGTACGACTGCCTCTGCGCTGGAGTGCCAGGTACTGCTGAGATGCCAGATGCCAAATTGAAAATCGACACCAATGTGGGTGTGTCTCGGAACCGATTTCTCAGGCACTGCTGTTCCGGGCCGACGCCCTGATCACGGTAGAGATCGAAGCCAATGGCAATGGCACCACCGCTTTGCAGGCTGTCGATGCCACGGCAGAAAAGGCCATCGTCGATCGGCCAGCCATACCTCTGGATATCGCTTTCCTCGATCCCGATCACGGTGATTGGGCTGTCGAGACCGGAGGGAGCCTCCTTGTGACTGACGACTAGGTCGTAAATGGTCAAATCAACCATCTGGGCCAGGCCGCTTTGCCGCAGCACGGCAAGCACGACAAGAGCGATGACATAAGGCCCAGTTCGAAGCAGCAGCTGGGCTGGACGCTTCATTCCTGCAGGTATGTGGTTTGGCGGAGGCTGGTTTTCAGATGGTCCATCAAACGGCGTGCATCAGCAATTCCCAGGGCCTTGGACTGAATGGCTTGCTCGGTGGCCTGGCGAAATCGTTCGAGCATCAGATCCGGATCGTGTTCCATCACCTGAAGTACATCGGCGTTGGTGTCGCCATGAACCACATGGTCGAGCACGTAGCCACTGCCAATGGGGTTGAGGCGTACATGCACCGCGTTGGTGCTGCCGAACAGGTTGTGCAGATTGCCCATCACCTCCTGATAAGCCCCAGCGAGAAAGATGCCTATTCGATAGGGCTCGCCATCGCGCAGGGGGTGTAACTCGAGCAACGACTTGGTCTTTCCGGCATCAATGAATTGATCCAACTTGCCGTCAGAATCACACGTGAGATCGGCGAATTGGCCCAGTTCCGTAGGTTGTTCATCCAGGCGATGAATGGGCATTACTGGGAAGAGCTGATCGATGGCCCAGGTGTCTGGGGCCGAACGGAACACAGAAAGGTTGGCGTAGTACGTGCAGGCCAGAGCCCGCTGTAGACCGCGTAGGTCCTCGTGGATCGGTTTGGAGCCTGGAAGCAGCGCATTGATCGCCTGGGCGCAGGCCCAGCTGAGTTGTTCGGCCATCGCTCGCTGATCGAGACGGATGTAGCCGAGGCGAAAGGCGGCGAGGGCGTCATCGCGAAACTTCACCGCATCGTTCCACGCCTCCTGCAACAGGCTGATGTCGACCTCTGGCTGATCCTTCACCTGTCGGATCTGGAACAGGGTCTCGCGCAGGTTGCGCACAGGCAGCGGTTCATCGGGTTGGGGAGCTGGCTCCTGTTCGGGCGGTTGACCGCAGCCGAGCACGTTGAATACGAGCACAGAGAAATGACTAGCGATGGCCCTCCCGCTTTCGCTCACCAGGGTGGGAACAGGGATGTTGTGGGGCATGCAGCATTCCTTCACGGTCGCCACCACGTCGTTTGCATAGTTCTGCAGGGAGTAGTTGGTGGACGCCGACGATGCGGTTCGGCTTCCGTCGTAATCGACTCCCAGGCCACCCCCCACATCCAGTAAGCCCATCGGTGCACCGAGGCGGGTCAGCTCCACATAGATCTGCCCGGCTTCCTGCAGGGCGTCCTTGAGCACTGCGATGTCATTGATTTGGCTGCCAATGTGGAAATGGAGCAGCCGCAGCTCGTCCAGCAGTCCAGCGGCCTTCAGCGCCTCCACTGTTTTCAAAACCTCGGTGAGGTTGAGGCCAAATTTGGCCCGCTCGCCCACGGAGCTTCCCCATCGGCCGGTGCTGCGGCTGGAAAGACGAGCCCTTAAGCCTAGGAATGGTGATGCCCCTAGCACCTTGCTGGCCTTGATGATCCGGGGCACTTCATCAGCCTGTTCGATCACCACCACCGGCTGGTGTCCGAGTTTGCGAGCCAGGATGGCCGTCTCGATGTAGCGATGATCTTTGTAGCCATTGCAGATCAGCAAGGCATGGGGGTTCTGGGTAAGGGAGAGTGCGATCAAGAGTTCGGCTTTGCTCCCGGCTTCCAAGCCGAAGTTCCAGCGCCGGCCGCTTTCCACCAGGTGTTCCACTACGTGGCGCTGTTGATTGCACTTGATCGGGAACACCCCCTGATAACAACCGCTGTAGTCGTAGTGGGAAATTGCTCGCTCGAAGGCAGCATGCAGGCGTTCGAGCCGGTCGTCGAGGATGTCGTCGAAGCGAACTAGCAGCGGGCTGGAAAGGTCGCGCTCTTCCAGACCGCTGAGCAGTTCCATCAAATCGATCGAGCCACCGCGATCACCACGGGGTTGCACCACCACGTGGCCGCGGGAATTGATTGAGAAATAGGGTTCACCCCAGCGGTTTAGGCCGTAGAGGTCCCCGCTGCGGGCGATAGACCAAGGGTGTTCGGTTCCGCCTTGCGGCACGGGAGAGCTGGTATTTGAGTCAACGATAGGAATGATGGGGGTGGGCGCTTTGCTTGCCAACAGGGCGGGCTGCCACGGACGATGACTCGGTTTCTTAATTCATGTCATGGCCGCTGAACGCACTTTCATCGCCATCAAGCCGGATGGTGTACAGCGTGGACTAGTGGGTGAGATCCTCGGCCGCTTCGAGCGCAAGGGCTTCAAGCTCATCGGCTTGAAGCAGATCACCCCTAGCCGTGCTCTGGCTGAGCAGCATTACGGCGTGCACAAAGAGCGCCCTTTCTTCGCTGGCTTGGTTGATTTCATTACTTCTGGACCTGTCGTCGCCATGGTGTGGGAAGGCGATGGCGTGATCGCAAGTGCTCGTAAGCTGATCGGTGCCACCAAGCCCCTGGAGGCTGAGCCTGGGACGATTCGTGGCGACTTGGCTGTCAATATTGGCCGCAACGTTATCCATGGATCAGATGCCCCTGAGACAGCCTCTTTTGAGATTGGCTTGTGGTTCAGCTCTGATGAGTTGAACGAATGGGTTCCTTCTGACCAGGCCTGGCGCGTGGAAAGCTGATCTGTTTGTAGCTGTCAGAACGTAAAGCGGAGCTTGGTGTGAAGCCCATGGCCCACCACCCAGTGGTTCCAAAGCCCAGGGTTGTCATCCGTCATGAAGGTGTCAACCCAGCCAAGCTCTACTTGCCAAGGACCTTTGACATAACGAGCAATTACTCCGCTGGATCCAATGTTGTCTTCGAACACGAAATCCAGGGCATTGGTTTGGATCCCTCCGATACCTATAAATGGAACGATTTGCAGCGCTTGCTGGCCATCGCTCCAGGCGGTCCAAACTAACTCTGAGACACCTAGCCATCCGTTGTCACCGCTGACGAGACTTCCGGGTAATCCTCGAAGTCCCACATCACTTCCCACGCCAAAGGTCATGCTGCTCGGTAGAGGAGTAAGAGCATGTTGACCAGCGGCACGGCCAGAAAGTGACAGGTTTGGTGTAAGCATTAAGGAGACATCAAGTAGCCCACCTATGGCACGGGCTTTGCCAAGATCCACTCCTTGCAGTTCAAAATTCTTTCGATGACGGGTTTTTGTGATTCCTGCTATTCCCTGAAGAAAATATAGGTTGGCACTCCATGTTGAGCGGTCCGATTGGTGCATAATATTGGTATTTAATTTTAAATTTCCGCTGGTTAAGTATCCGTCGGGGCCGCCACCCAGAACAAGTGGGATGCTGCTGTTGCCGTCAAAGCTTGAGGTTTGACTTATGCTGATTCCCATGGAATTTGTCCACCGCCAGGAAGGATGATTGATGAGTTCTTGCTCGAGTTTTAGTAAACCTTGGGTTGTTCGGAAGTTGAAATTAAATGCCGGCTGTTGGAACTCAACAAAACGGCGGTAGCTGTAGCCAATGGATCCTGTTAGTGAAAGTGTCTCATTGAGGGGATAGCCGTAGGTCAGTGATGTGATTCCAGTGCCCATTTCAAGTTCTCCATCCGAATCCAACTCGAAATAGATCAGTGCGAGATCTCCATGCTTTATTAAATCTTGCTTGAGCAGGGTGGCGCTGCTTCTCCACTCACCGCTTCCGATGTTGCCGTTATTGCTTAGTGCTACTTCGCCTTTAAGGGGTGTTGGTGGTGTTGGCTCCACCGTCAGTTGAATCGAGGCACGGGTTGGATCGCTGCCCAACCGTTGCATTCCTCCCTTGATCTGGCCAGAGCCGCGCTTTCTCAATCGCAACAGCATTTTTTCCAGGGTTGGCAGATGGAGAACCTCGCCGACCAGCTGGTTTAATTCTTTTTCAACTTGGGCTTTTAGTTCGGGGTCTGAACTGGTGATATTCACTTCACTTATGCGTCCAAGAACAACCTCAAGGGCTCCTGGTTCAGGGGTTCGTACTACATAAATACGACTATTAATATAGCCTTTGCTTAGGAGGAGAGCGGTTAATTTGGCTGCGCAATTATTTAGGGTTTCGGCAACTGATGTTTGGCGGCATGTTTTGAAAGTATTTTTGAGCTGATCATCGGTAAAAAAGTCGTCACCAACAAGATCTGGGGTCCAGGTCGTGGGTTTCGATGACCAGGGCTTCGAGTATCTGTCTGTTTCAGGAGAGTCGCTATCGATACGGTTGGTTCGCTCAAAAATAGGGTTTCGAGCGGGTGTGGTTCGTTGCTTAATTGTTGTGCTGGGAAGTCGAACTGGTCCGGGTTGCAGGGGTGGAGCAACCTGTTGTGCCAAGAACAATATTGATCCCAGATCGATCATCAGGTCTTTTGCCTGCCCGCTCCATGTTTGGATGTTGGGCGTTCAGGAGGCATCTGTGCTTTCTTAGAATAGATCGTTATTCTGACAAGAGCTTTGTAGGAGTGGGGTAAGCCATGCTTTGCTCCTCATTAAGAGTTCGATTCAGCAATGGAGCTGCGTTCGGGCTGGGGCTTCTCATATTGGCCTCTTTCCCTGCGCACTCTGAAGTAGAGCCTGCTGTTACGAACAGTTTGTCAACCAAGGTGAATGGCAGTCTTCATGAGTCATGTCGCTCTGGAATTTGCAAAATTTCAGGCGGAACCCTATCGGGTAAAAACCTTTTCCATCGCTTTAAGGGGTTCGATACGCGAGGAGGTATTGAAGGTGTTGAGTTTGATTCTATTGGCAAAGAAAATCTCATAATCGCTGTTACATCATCCAAAGGTTCTTTCATTAATAAGCCAATTGCTCTTGGCTCATCATCCAACCTCTTTTGGTTATCGCCTGGTGGCATTCACCTCGGCCAGGGTTCGAGTTTCATCAATGTTCCTAATCTCATCCTGAGTACCGCGAATACGCTCCAATTTGGTAATGGAAGTTTTGATGTCTTCCGAAGCCAACCATCGGTCCTTTCTCCATTGACCGGCATGCCGTTGTCAGGTTCTGCAGGTTTGGTTGTCGATCCAGATTCTGATGAGGCTGCTGTAGTAAATCGTTCAGGGATTCATCTTGATGGCATTGATGTGGCAATCGATGAGTCTTTGTACATTGATGCGATGAATGACTCCCTAACACTTCTTGATAGTGCAGTGTCGCTGGATTCTTCTGATGGTGTTGCTGGCTCGATCACTTTGACGGGGAAATCTATTGATTTGATAGGTGAAACGCGGCTTTCTGCGCGCGGTATTCAGGGTGGTGGTCTAATTCAGGTTGGCGGCAGTTGGCAGAGAAGTGATCTAACTGTGCGTCAGGCTGCTACAGTCAATGTGGGCTCTCAAGTTGTCATTGATGCATCATCTAGTTTAATAGGTGATGGAGGTGAAATTGTCGTATGGAGTGATATTAATGATCCTGATTCTGTTACTTCGGTTGCTGGAAATCTGCGAGCTCGAGGGGGGGAGTATGGAGGCGACGGAGGTCGGATTGAAACTTCTGGTTTTAGTCTAGATGTTGTAGGTATTGAGATTGATTTGGCTGCTGAATTGCCATTTAAGAATGGCTACTGGTTGTTAGATCCATATGACTACACTCTAAGTGGCGGTGAAGTGACGGCAATTCAAGCGGCTCTTTCTGATGGTACAGATGTTACTGTTTCGACCTTGAATTCTTCTAATCCTCCGATTACGTATACCGATCCTGGTACTGGTAATACTGCTACCACATCAATAACAGCAGATAATGTTAGCGATCCTGCTGGGGGAACGATCACTCTTGATGATGGAATTATGGTCAGCGGCTCGGGGTCTGGAAATTTAACTTTTCGGGCAGATAAAAAAATTATTTTGAATAATGACATAACAAATATGACTGGAAGCGGCAACTTGACTTTAGAATCTACAGAGGGGATAGAGATGGGGTCTTACGTTTCTTTTGGCACGACCAACTATTCAAAAATCTCCTGGGATACGGATTCTGCTGGCACAGTTAAGTTAATCTCTAGTTCCTCTGGGGGTTTGGTTGGTGCTTCGCCAAGTAATCAGATCGATGTGTCTAATGGTTCTCTGATTCTTGATCAGGCGGGGGACACCACGTTCCCAGGTTTGATTAAAGACTCTTTTGGAAATGCCTCTTTGATCAAGAAGGGTTCTGGTTCACTGACTCTAACTGGCGCCAATACTTACTCTGGTCCAACTGTCATTGAGGCTGGAACTCTCTTGATATCTTCTATTGAGGATGGAGGTGTGGCGAGTGGGATCGGAGAGTCTTCTGATTTAGCTGCCAATCTCGTTTTGAATGGCGGTGCTTTGGAGTATGTGGGAGCAGGCAACAATACCAACCGTCTTTTCACACTTGGCGTAAATGGCGGTACATTGATTGCCTCGGGAACTGGACCGATCTCTTTTAACTCTACTGGGGATATTGTTATTGATGGGGTTGGATCTAGGACGTTGTTTATCGATGGTACAAGTACAGATAGCAATATATTGAGTCCTCGTTTGACAAATGACTCGTACGGTAACTTAACCAGTCTGACTAAACAAGGTGTCGGTAAATGGAGGCTGGCAAACACGAATTTGACCTTTACTGGCTCGGTCACTGTTTCTGCAGGTACCCTCACGGTTGATGGAACACATCCATCTTCGGCGACTTGTCTGAGTGGTGCGACTTCCAATATTTGCGTAGTCCCATCACCATCACCATCACCAACACCAACACCAACACCAGAACCGGAGTCAACACCAACACCAGAACCGGAGTCAACACCAACACCAGAGCCGGAGCCAACACCAACACCAGAGCCGGAGCCAACACCAACACCAGAGCCGGAGCCAACACCAACTCCAGAACCGGAACCGACTCCAACACCCACGCCGGAACCGACTCCAGAAGCAGATCTGGTCGATGCAGGTGTGGATGAAGCGACCGCAGCAGCTGTAGTAGACCTCATTAATGATTCCAGCATTTCTACGATTTCAGTGCCTTCTGAAGACGTCGGAATTGCACCACCTGCGGTCGTCGAAACAACCGATAGTGACCCTGCGTTAGCCAATGCCACTGCTGTTACTGATTCGCCTGATGCGGACGGTGGCCTTGTGACGGTTACTGAGACTCTTGCTCTTCCAACCAGCATCTCTGGTGAAGGCGTCACTGTGGAGCTCAGCACGGATTCGTCGTTTTCTTTGTCAAGTCCCGCAGACGACGTAACGTCATCCGCAGGGTTGGCTATAGCTACGACTAGTTCTCGGGAGGGCGTTAGCAGTGATGGCTCTGTGGCATCGAATGCGGTCAGTGCAAACCCCGCCGGAGAGGGCACAGAAGGTGCAACGGGTCGGGATATCGATGCCTTTTCAAGCGGAGGTAATGATTCTGATGTGGATGCTGTGGAGAGCGCAGGTGATGTTCAGGCTGAGGCTGAGGGTGATGAATCAACTACTGATCTTCAAACTGATAATGAGGATGTGGCTGCAGAGGGTGAAGCTGATGGGACTGCCGACAGTGATGATGCCGCGAACACAACATCCATCGACTCTGCTCAGCCGGGCTCTCCAGCCGTCGTTGTCACCCGCATAAGTGCTGAGCAGGCATCGCGCAATGTTGTTGCTGGTGATGCTGTCTCGACGCGACGAGCCATTCAGGGGCTGAATCTCCCTGAATTGTCTGGTCGTTCGACCCCGAGTGTGCAGCGTATTTCTGGCTTCCTTCAACAGCTCAAGCAGCAAGTTGCGAATCCTTAGGTTTGCATTGATGTTTTCATAAAAATTTTCCATATTGACTTCCTTCTTTTTTTTGGTCTTAATGAACCTGGCCAGTATTCAACCATTGATTGAGATCTGATAGTTGTGCATGTCTTCTTGGAAAAATGTCGGCGACTGAGCTTTTCATCCATAGCTTTTATCGCAATAAGTTTCAGTCTGGCTCCGGCCCGTGCTCAGCGACCATTCTTTGATTCGAGTCGATATAACCCAGCCGTTCTGCATATTTATTTTACGCCTGCTGAAGGACGGACGACTTCCGGTGATGTCGATGCCTTTCTAGATATAACGTTGATTCCTGCTTCTGGAGCAGTTGAGGGCTTCCGTGCAGAATTGTCGACGACTACATTCCGTGAGCAATTAAGAAAATTATATCGCCAGTTGTCCCGGCAGGAATCTCTCAATGTGGAGGACCCTTCGGCACCTTCGCGTCAGCTCTATGAGTTAATTTTTGGTGGTTTAGCCGATGTCCTGCTGCGTGACAAAATAACAACGTTGCTTATTTCGGCTGACCGTGGACTTCAGGCTGTTCCTTTTGCGGCGTTAAGTGATGGTCAGCGCTTTTTTGGTGATCGCTTTGCCTTCGCGATTACACCATCTCTAGCGCTGATGGATTTTAATAAGCAGGCGTTGAATCAAGATCGTTTGCTTGCTCTTGGTGCTTCAAAGTTTAAAGGTTTAGCCGAGTTGCCATTAGTTCCACAGGAAATCCGTCGGATAGGTGATCCTCGGAAAAAAGATCAATACCTCAACCAAGAGTTTACATTGGACGCGTTGTTGGATAAGGCTGGTGATGCTCGTTACGACAAAGTACATATTGCCACTCATGCCGAATTTAAACCAGGAGGGCCAGCTGCTTCTCGGTTGTATTCGGGTGTTGGTGCAATTTCGATGCAAGAACTTTCCCGCTTGCGTAAAAAGCGTCAAGGTGTGCCTTTGGATCTGGTTGTTTTTAGTGCTTGCCGTACTGCGCTTGGAGATGAGGTTGCGGAATTGGGATTTAGTGGGCTTGCATTGCAGGCTGGTGCTCGCAGCGCTATTGGAACGCTTTGGTATGTCGACGATGTCGCTACTTCGGCTTATTTCGTCTTGCTTTATCACTACCTCGAACAAGGTGTTCTTAAGGCCAATGCGATGCAGTTGACGCGACAGGCCTTCCTGCGTGGTCAGGTTCGGCTTGTTGCTGACCAGCTTCTCGGTCCTGAGGACCAACCTCTGCTGACTCAGCTCACTTTGGCTCAGCAGCGTAGGGTTTCTCAAGGGCTTGAGAATCCGTTTTATTGGTCTGGTATTTCCTTGCTTGGCGCCCCGTGGTGACTGCCGCCTGATCTTTTTAGTATTGCCTGTACTTTTTCTTTGCTTTTTGCAGTCTGCTTGTATTTCATGCTCTTGCTTAACTTGTCTGTGTGCCTTTTCTTCGTGATTGGCAATTGCAACCTTATTCTTGTCTAGCAATTGAATCTCCAGGGATAAAGGCTGGGTCTTTGGTATGTACAAATCCAGGGGGTCGGCCTGGGGAAATTCCCAAATTCATCGACTAGGATTCTTCACTGTGAATGTTATTAATGTTATTGCTTCTTCTGCTTTTTGCTAAACAAACTTGCACGAGGCTGGAGTGAGATAATTGGTGCGCTGACTTATTTGCGCTTTTGCCGAACCTCCACTTTTTGAATTATTTTTTGTAGTGTTAAAAAATTTTGAGCTCTTCGTTATGCGGAAGTTTTCGCAATTAAAGAACTTGTAACTATTTTAGCGGCTAAGATTTGAACTTAGCCAATGCTTTTGTGTGGTATCTGCGTGTTGCAAATTTTCTTCAGCATTGGAGTAATTTTCCTTGCATATGTGACCTTATCTGATTTTATTTTGTTTGCTTTTGTAGCATATGGCTTGCATTGCATTGCATTGATTGATCTTTTGCTCTGGTTGGTGGTTGCTAGGTGGATTCAAAACGATCCCAGCTAAATAACTCTAGAAGCTTTTGTTGCGTACTTGTTAGCGCTTCTGGTTTGGTAGCGCCATCGCTTATGAGCTCTGCCGTAATCGCCGCCAGTAGTACTCCATTGCGGTGATGTCCGCAGGCCAGCCACAGGCCGCGTATTGGGCCAGGGCCCAGTAAAGGGCCTTCGTCCGGAGTGCAGGGGCGGAATCCCGACCAACGCTCCATCGGGGGCCAGGTCGCCGCTATTGGCAGCAGATTGGCTATCCCCGCCTGCAGTTGTTTCTGGCCATCGGGCGTGAGGCCTTCGGCAAATCCGGCGTCCCGTTCGCTGGTGGCCCCCACCACGATCAATCCGTCTTCGCGTGGAACCAGATAGGTGCCGGGCCCGAAGATCACCCGCTTCAGTGCCTCCCTCGGACCCTGCAGCGAAAGCATCTGCCCTTTCACCGGGAACACGGGCAGCTGCGGCACCAGTTGTTGGCTCCAGGCGCCACTGCAGAGCACCGCTTGCTGGCAGCGCAGTTGCTGTTGTTCTCCTTCGGCGCTGCGCAGATGGATGCCGCAGAGCTGTCCGGCGGACTCCCGCTCCAGATCCAGCACTTCGGCCCCTTCCATGAACTGCACGCCCAGGGATACGCAGGCCCGCTCCAGGGCCCGCATTAACTGCCTGCGGTTGTCGATCTGGCCGTCTTGCTCGAACAGCAGCCCGGTGCTCCACTCCGGCCCCAAGCCTGGGACTTCCCGCTCAAGGCCGGTGCGGTCCAGGGTTTGTCCAAGGCTGACGGTGGGGTAAGCGTCCCGCTCGGTCGCTGTTCGGAACGGCACCACGATGCCGCTGGTGCGCAGGCCGCAGCTCAGGCCGCTGTCCGCCTCGATCTGCGCCACCCAGCGGGGGATCAGCGCGAGGCTGGCTTGACCCAGCACCAACAGGTTGCCGCTCAAGCCTTCGGCATGGGGCGCGAGCATCCCTGCAGCCACAAAGCCTGCAGCTTCGCTGCGGCGGCGGCTGATCACGGTCACGCGCTGATCGCGACGGGCCAGCTGATGGGCAACGGCTAAGCCCATCAGTCCCCCGCCCAAAACACAGACGGCTGAGGCAGAGGCGGCAGTCATGCGCAAGAAAGGCCCTTGCTGGTCATGGTGTCAGGAGAGGGCTTCATCCTGATTCCATAGGATCCCGGAATCTGCTTCACATCACGGGCGCATGGCCGACGCAGCAACCCAACCGGCCTGGGAGGCCGTGATCGGTCTCGAGACCCACGTGCAGCTGGGAACGGACAGCAAAATTTTCACGGCAGCGTCCACCACCTTTGGTGATGACCCCAACACCCACATCGACCCGGTGGTGTGCGGTCTGCCTGGCACATTGCCGGTGCTGAACCAGAAGGTGCTCGAGTACGCCGTGAAGGCAGCGATGGCGCTGAACCTCAACATCGCCGAACACAGCAAGTTCGACCGCAAGCAGTACTTCTATCCAGATCTGCCGAAGAACTACCAGATCTCCCAGTACGACCAGCCGATCGCCGAGGAGGGCTGGATCGAGGTGGAAGTGGCGGAGAAGGGAAAGGACACCTATCTCAAGAAAATCGGCATCGAACGACTGCACATGGAGGAGGACGCCGGCAAGTTGGTGCATGCCGGCAGTGACCGCCTGGCGGGTTCCACCCATTCGCTCGTGGACTACAACCGGGCCGGTGTGGCCTTGGCGGAAATCGTCAGCAAGCCGGACCTGCGCACCGGCCGTGAAGCGGCGGAGTACGCCTCGGAGATTCGCCGGATCATGCGGTATCTGGGGGTGAGTGACGGCAACATGCAGGAGGGATCCCTGCGTTGCGACGTCAACATCTCCGTGCGACGGGGGCCGGATGCGCCCTTCGGCACGAAGGTGGAGATCAAGAACATGAACTCGTTCTCGGCCATCCAAAAGGCCTGCGAGTACGAGATCAAGCGTCAGATCAAGGCCTACGAAACCGGTGAGCCGATTGTTCAGGAGACCCGCCTCTGGGATGAGGGCAAGCAGCTCACCAAGAGCATGCGCAGCAAGGAAGGCGCCAGCGATTACCGCTACTTCCCGGATCCTGACCTCGGCCCGATTGAGGTGAGCGCGGATCAGCGGGAGTCCTGGCGCGCTGAATTGCCTGAGCTTCCGGCTGCCAAGCGGCATCGCTATGCCGATGATCTGGGTCTCTCCCAATACGACGCACGAGTACTCACCGATGAGCGACCGATGGCCGACTTTTTCGAGGCCGTGGTGGGTGCCGGCGCTGACGCCAAGCTTGCGGCGAACTGGATTACCGGCGACATCGCCGCCCACGTGAACAGCAATCGGCTCAGCTATGCCGAACTGCCCTTCCGGCCGGAGCAGTTGGCCGAGATGGTCCAACTGATCGATGGCGGCAAGATCAGCGGCAAGATCGCCAAAGAGATCCTTCCGGAGCTGCTTGAGAAAGGCGGCTCACCCAAGGCGATTGTCGACGAGCGCGGTCTCGGCATGATCAGCGATCCGGCGGCGATCGAAGCCATTGTTGATGAGCTCTTGGGGGCCCACCCCGATGAGGTGGAGGCTTTCCGAGGCGGCAAGACCAAGCTGCAAGGCTTCTTCGTTGGACAGTTGATGAAGAAGACCGGCGGTAAGGCGGATCCCAAGCTCGCCAACCAGATTCTGAGCAAGAAGCTCAAGGGTTGATGAGCGGAGCGGCAGCCATTCCCGATGCCTGGAAGGAATGGCTGCTGCAGAACCGGGATCGCGGCTGTGATCCTGAAGGGTTGATGCAGCGGGCCCTCGACCAGGGGTTTGCGCAAGAGGCGATTGCGGCAGTTCTCGATTCGTCGTCCCTTGGGCTCACAACCCCGGACCCACCATCGCCCGATTGGCTTGCTTGGTTCGAGGCCCCCCTCACCCGGCCAGAGCACCGGCCTCGCGCCTGGCGGCTGGATACGTCGCTGGCCCAGGTCTATGAGCTGCCAGGGCTGCTCAGCCACGAGGAATGCGAGCAGGTGATCGACGCCATCAATGCGTCATTGCAGCCGTCAACGGTGACCCGCGGCAGCAGCGATTACCGCACCAGTCGCACCTGTCATTTGCGCCAAAACCATCCCCAGCTGGCGGCGCGCCTTGATCAGCGCTTTGCGGCCTTGTTTGGCGTGGATCCGCGCCTCTCGGAACCGATTCAGGGGCAGCGCTACGACCCCGGCGAATACTTCAAGGAACACACGGATTGGTTTACTCCGGGCACGGAGGAATACGCCACCCACACCGACAGTGGCGGGCAACGCACGTGGACGGTGATGGTTTATCTCAACCCTGTGGACCGGGGTGGAGAGACGTTGTTCCGCCGCCTGGGGCGCTCGTTCACGCCTGTGCCTGGAATGGCGTTGGCCTGGAACAACCTCCAGGCCGATGGCACTCCCAACCCCTTCACGCTGCACGAAGCCTTGCCCGTAGAGGCGGGGCACAAATGGGTGATCACCAAGTGGTTCCGTGCCGACTTCGGGAGGAACGGCTAACCGGGATCTGCTGTCCCCGTTGCGCTGAGCAGACCCAAGGCTTGGGCCTGCCATGCGCCGGGTTGGCCTCGATTGGCAAGAACGTGATCTGCCAAGCCACGTTTGCGGCTTAGGGGCCATTGGGCGGCAATGCGGGCTTGGGCGGCATCAGGGCTCAGCCCGTCCCGTTCGATCAAGCGCTCGAGCTGCTGGGATGCATCGCAGTCGACCAGCCAGATTTCGCTGCAGAGCGACTCCAGCCCCGCTTCGAACAACAGCGGAATCATCAGCACAACGGCTGGTGCCTTGGCATGGAGGCTGAGTTCTTGGTCGAAGCGCTCCCGCACGATCGGGTGTATCAGTTGCTCGAGCCACCGCCGTTCCGCGGGGTCCTCGAACACGATCCGACCCAGGGCAGCCCGGTCGACGGCTGTGCCCCCTTCAGCCTGGACTCCGGCGCCGTACCGATGCAGCACGGTTCTTGTGGCCGGGCGACCGGGTGCGAGGGCCTCTCGGGCGAATTGATCCGCATCCAACACTGGCAGACCTTGCTGCATCAACCAATGGCCCACGCTGCTCTTGCCGCTTGCAATCCCGCCCGTGAGTCCGATGCGTCGTTGCGAGGACGGCTCGCCAGGCGCCATGGTGTCGGAGCAGGATGCACCCAGTGTCTCGCGGCGGATCAGCGGTGGCGATGGCTTCTTCTTGGCAACCGATCAAGGGTGGTGTGACGGCACCGAATGGGTTCCAGGCGGCCGGCATCGTTGCCGGTCTCAAGCCCTCGGGTAAGCCTGATCTGGCGCTGGTTCTGGCCCCGGAGGCGGCGGTTTGTGCCGGCACCTTCACCACCTCTGTGGTGCGGGCGGCCTGTGTTGATCTCTGCCGTGATCGCCTCGTCAGTACTGCCGGCCAGGCCCGTGCCGTGTTGATCAATTCCGGTCAGGCCAATGCCTGCACCGGCGATCGCGGTCTGGTCGACAGCCTGCGCGCCACCCAGGGGCTAGCGGATCAGCTCGGCGTTGATGCGGAGTCGGTGTTGATCTGCTCCACCGGAGTGATCGGTGTGCCGATTCCGATGCCCACCCTTCTGGCTGGGTTGGCTTCTTTGGTGGAGGCCTTGGATGACGCGGGGGGTGATGCCGCGGCCAACGCCATCCTCACCACCGATCTGGTGGACAAGCAGGTGGCGCTTGAACTGGAACTGGAGGGGCGCCGGGTGCGCATCGGAGGGATGGCCAAAGGCTCGGGAATGATTCACCCCGACATGGCCACGATGCTCGGCTTTTTCAGTTGTGATGCCGGCGTCGATGCCGGCGTTTGGCAAGGGATGGTGCGCCGTGCGGTGCAGCGTTCCTTCAACGCCATCACCGTTGATGGAGACACCAGCACCAACGACACCGTGCTGGCCTTCGCGGCAGGCCCACCGCTGGCCCAACAACACCATGCCGTTCTGGAACAGGGCCTCACCCAGGCCATGCAGCAGCTGGCTCAGGCCATTGCCCGGGATGGCGAAGGGGCAACCTGTCTGATCGAGGTGAAGGTGGAGGGTGCGGTTGACGAGGCCGCGGCATTGCAAGTGGCGCGTACGGTCTGTGGTTCGTCTCTGGTGAAGACCGCGGTCCATGGCCGGGATCCGAACTGGGGGCGGATCGTTGCGGCCGCGGGTCGCTCTGGTGTGTCCTTCGATCCGGATGCGGTTGCTCTTTGGATTGGTCCCCATCAATTGATGGAGGCTGGTCAACCCGTGGCCTTTGATCGCGCTGCAGCCAGCAACGTTCTGCGGCAGGACCATGTTCCGATTCGCCTCGACCTGGGGCATGGTTCCGGCTCTGGTCAGGCCTGGGGATGTGACCTGTCGGATCAGTATGTGCGCATCAACGCCGATTATACTACGTAAGCCAAGAATCCTGTGGCCACGGCCTTTCTGAAGGACTAAATTTTGCGGGTAACACCCCGGTAACACCCTTCAACAACGTAACTGTTGCCTACTCCAGTGTACCGAAAGCGACAGGAACTGCAGCAGATATGGCTTCTAGCCATACAGATAGAGAGCCAATAATCTCCGCAAATGTTCATTGGGGTACAAAAGTCCTCGAGATAGTGCTTCGTTGCTGGGAATAGGTCCGGCAAAGTAATAGTTGCCAGGCATTATCCATTCCTAATTAACGCAATCCTGCGCAATTAAGTGCTTGGGTGTACCAGTATGGGGGCAATAGCATGGGAGATGTATATGTATTATGCCCTCTTAAATTTATGCGGTATCTATACCCTTCGGCCTTTCTTTTTTGTAAAGAATTTAAAGCCCATGAGCTTGCGTAAAAAGCTGCTAGAGATAAACTAACAACAAGCGCGTAATTCTCGCGCAACTTAATTCACTAAAAATTGAAAAATGCTAGAAAACGTGCAAGAGGTTCAGTGGGAATACCGAGTAATTCATATCAATGTGGTCAATAACAAAAGTTCGCAAACTCCCTCAAGTCCAGAAGAAGCCAGCCAAAAGCTTCACGGGTTATTAAGTCCTGAGTTTATAAAAAAAGAATTTCCAAGGTTATACGGAAAGCCTCGACTACCAAAACATCCAGCCGCTCAACTTCAATTTGTACTTAATCTTCTTGGCAGAGAACGTTGGGAATTGATTGAGACAAGCAAGCTCGGGGGATTGCTAATGTTTGTTTTCAAGAGGAAGCATATAGAACTTCCGAAAGATAAAAAT